>NZ_DATBNB010000589.1 GCF_036554565.1 Longimicrobium sp.
GAACACCAGGAGAAAGCATCACGCGGAGGCGCGGAGGACGCGGAGGAACGGAGGAAACCCTCCCGCAGTTCTCCGCGACCTCCGCGCCTCCGCGTGAAACCAGCAGTTTCAGACGTCGACCGGCAGCTCGCGCGGAAGACGGACGGTGAAGCGCGTGCCCTGCCCCGGCGTGCTTTCCACCGACACCTCTCCACCCAGCATCTGCGAAACCTGCCGCACCAGCGCCAGCCCCAGCCCGGTACCGCTCACCCGCAGGTGCTTGGCGGTCTCGGCCTGGTAGAACGGCTCGAACACGCGCGCCAGGTGCTCGGGCCCGATGCCGATTCCCGTGTCGGCCACCACGAACTCCATCTCCCCTTCCCGAGCCGTCACCTGCAACTCCACCGACCCGGTCTCGGTGAACTTGATGGCGTTGGAAAGCAGGTTCAGCAGGATCTGCCGGATCTTGCGCGCGTCCGACCGCATGGGCACCGGCCCGTCGGGCACCCCCACGTGGAACGCCAGCCCCTGCTGCCCGGCCAGCGGCTCCAGCATCTCGCCCACGCCCACGGCCAGCTCCACCACGTCGAACTCGTCGACATCCACCCGCTCGCGCCCCGCCTCGATGCGGCTGAAGCTCAGGATTTCCTCGATCAGCTCCAGCAGGTGCCGCGCGCTCGCGCCGATGCGCCGCACCTGCGCCTGCGACGCGGTGGGGATGGTTTCGGGAATGCCCATCAGCAGCAGGTCGGAGTAGCCGATGGTGGCGTTCAGCGGGGTGCGCAGCTCGTGGCTCATCGTGGCCAGGAAGTCGGCCTTGGCGCGGTTGGCCTCTTCGGCCGCGGCGCGCGCCCGGCGCTCGGCGTCGTAGAGGCGCGCGTTGTCCACCGCCACGGCGGCCCACGAGGCGATGCCCACCGCCAGCCGCTCGTGGGTCTCGCTGAACAGCCCGGCCCCCTCGTGCCCCAGGAAGATCCCCCCGATCACTTCGCCCGAGCTGGAGGTGACGGGCACCGCCAGGTAGCTGCGCACCGGCAGGTGCCCCTTGGGCATGCCGAAGTGCGGCCCCATCGTCCCGTACCGCGGGTCCCGGGTGATGTCGTCGCTGCGCACCACCCCCTCGCCCGCGAAGGTGGGATGGAACACCGGCGTGTTGCGGGGATTGGGAAACCGGGAGAACGCCTCGCGCGGCACGCCCGAGACGGTGTACAGCGTGTACGATTCGCCGGCCTCGTTCTGCTGGTTGTAGAAGAAGGCGCCGAACTGGGCGCCGGTGAGCGCCGTGGCCGCGTCGGTCACCCGCTCCACCAGCGCCTCCAGGTTCAGCTCCGAGGCGAACGACTCGCCCAGCGAATGCAGCGTCTCGGCCACGCGGGCGTGCTCGCGTAGCACCGACTCGGCGCGCTTGGCCTCGGTGACGTCGTAGTAGTGCTCGATCCGCCCGCCCGCGTACAGGCCGGAGTGGATGGGGCGGCTCCAGTGCGCCAGCCAGCGCCCGTCCTTGAGCCGGCACTCGAACTCGGCGACGGAGTCGTTGGCCGCGTAGATGGCCCGCAGCCGCCGCTCGAACCCGTCCGAGTCCTCCACGCGGTGCTTCAGCTCCTCGTGAAGGAGGCGCCGCTTGTCGCGGTCGAGAATGCCGACCCGCTCCACGTCGAAGAAGCGTTCGATGGCGCGGTTCACCCAGATCACCCGGAACTCCGCGTCCAGGATGATGGTGCCCACCTCCGAGGTGTCGAGCGCGTCGTCGGCCAGGGCGCGGTAGCGCGCCTCGCTCTCGGCCACGGCGTCACGCGTCTGCCGCCGGGCGGCCACGCGCGCCTGGATCTCCGAAACGGCCAGCGCCGCCAGGTCGTCCAGGATCTCCATGTGCTCGCCGGTCCACTCCCGCGGGTGGAAGTCGAAGACGCACAGGGTGCCCAGCGTATGGCCGTCGTCCGTCGTCAGGGGCGCCGCGGCGTAGGCGGCGATCCCCGATTCGGTGGTCGCGCGGCTGTCGCGGGTCAGCGGATGCTCGCGCACGTCGGCCACCCGCAGCGGCCTGGCCGACGCCACCACGTGCTTGCAGTACGAGAAGTCCAGCGGAACGGCCCCAGCAGAGCGCCACGGCTCCGGCCCGTAGCAGGCCCGCGGCAGCTGCTCGTCGGCCGTCAGCAGGTTCACCTGCGCCACGGGCGCGTGCGTGGCGCGGGCCGCGGCACGCGCCAGCCGGTCGAACGCCTCCACGCGCTCTCCGGCCAGCAGGTCCGCCGCGCGCAGCACGTCCAGCCGGGCGGGATCCGTCAATGTGGCGATCAACTCGTGCTCCAGTCGCGGTCCGTCCGGCACCGGCACCCGTCGGAAACGTTGAAAAACCCGGTTGGCCGCCGCACGCGGGGGGCAAGAAGCACACCGGCTAACTCACGCCAGGCTCTCCATCTGCCGGGATGCCGCCGCCGGGTATGCCGATTGCATTTCCCCTGCTCCGCGCAAATCGCCTTAGTACTAAGATAAATGGCGCAGGCGACCGACAGACACCCGCGAAAGGCAGGGAACGAGGATGGCGACGAACGTTCTGGTGATCTACTACAGCAGCTACGGGCACACGGCCCGCATGGCGCAGTCCGTGGCCGAGGGCGCCCGCGGCGCGGAGCCCGACGTGGAGGTGCGCGTGGTGCGCATTCCCGAGCTGGAAGAGGCGCGGCGCGCCATGTCTACACAGGAGTGGTACGTAAAGGCGCAGGAGGCGCACGCCGACATCCCGGAAGCCACGCTCGACGACCTGCGCTGGGCCGACGGTATCATCTGGGGAATGCCCACGCGCTTCGGCAACATGTCGGCGCAGGTCAAGCAGTTCATCGACACGGCGGGCGGGCTGTGGGCCAACGGCGAGCTGGAGGACAAGGCCACGGGCATCTTCACGAGCACGGCCACCATCCACGGCGGCCAGGAGACCACGGTCATCACGGGCCTGGTGCCGCTGCTTCACCTGGGGATGATCTTCGTGGGCACGCCGTACGGGCAGAACCCGCAGATCCTGACGACGGACGGCATCGGCGGCTCGCCGTACGGGCCCGGAACGCTGGCGGGGAACGACGGGTCGCGCCAGCCGGAGGAGCGCGAGCTGACGACGGCGCGCAACCTGGGAAGCCGTGTGGCCAAGGTTGCCCGCCGGCTGAAGAGCCTGCGCGCCACCCAGGAGCACGGCCAGCAGCCCGACGCGCCGCAGTACGAGGGGCAGTAGGCGGCCCCTCCCCCGGCCCCTCCCCGCACGGTACTGCTGTGCGGAGAGGGGAGAAGGTCAGGCGGGAGAGCTGGGCTCGGTGCACTCGACGGCCGCCCCCCTCTCCCAGCCTCTCCCCCGTAAACTGCACGGGGGAGAGGAGCACTTCGTCG
>NZ_DATBNB010000590.1 GCF_036554565.1 Longimicrobium sp.
CATCTCGCGGCTGGCGTCCGGCCCCGCCGCGGAGGTGAACGTGCCCTCACGCGAGCCGCCGGACCAGGCGTGGCCCAGCCCCTCGACCATCCACAGCTCTACGAACGGCCCGGAGACGTCGCGCGTGGCGCGCAGCCCGCCTGCGTCCACCTCGTGGCGGGTGAAGTCCTTGGCCCCGACGGCGCGCCGCCACTGGTCGGCCAGGCGCCTGCCGTTCTCCGCGTTCACGACGACATCGGACGTGCCGTGGAACACGATCAGCGGAACCGGCGTGACGCCCGCCGCGAAGGGGGCGGGGAGCGCGTCGGGGTGGGCCGGGCCGGAGCGCATGGCCGCGACCGCCGACGCAACATCCGACGCCGCGCGATACGGGAGGGCGGAGTGCGCCCCTGCGGCGGCGTACAGCTCGGGATACGCGGCCGCGGTGTTGACGGCCATCGCCCCGCCCGCGCTGACCCCGGCGATGTAGACGCGCGCGGGATCGACGGCGAAGCGGCTCATCACCTCGCGCGTGATGCCGGCGATGATGGCCGGCTCGCCCGCGCCGGCCCCCTGGTGGGCGGGATCGTACCAGTTCCAACACTTCTGGGGATTGTACGCCGCGGTCTGCTCGGGGTAGACGACGATGACGCCCGCGCGCTCGGCATGTGCGCTGAACTGCGTTCCGCGCGCGAAGTCTTCCGGGTCCTGCGTGCAGCCGTGCAGCATAACGACGAGCGGGGCCGGGCGGGCAGGATCGTGCCGGGCGGGGACGTACACCCAGTACCGTCGCGTGCCGCCCTCGCCCTGATACGTGCTCCAGCCGATGAGCGCCTGCGTGGTTCCGTGCGGCGCGGGGAGGGTGTCGGGCGCGGCGGGCTGCGACGTGGACGGCTGGGTGGCTGGGGCGCAGCCTGAGATGAAGAGAGTGCCTGCCATCGTCAGGGCGAACAGGGTGCGGGTCAGGTGGTGCATCGTGTGCCTGGCAGAGGTGCGTTCCGCCGGGGGCCCCTCCCCCGGCCCCTCCCCGCACAAACTGCGTGCGGAGAGGGGAGAACTTCTTTTTCGATCGCTTCGCGGGGTGTGGTGTCGTTCCCTGGCGTACCATGGTGCGCTCCGAGCAGCCCGGCGCATTCCCCTGGCAGCCCTCTCTCCCCGGCCCTCTCCCCCGCAAGCGGGGGAAAGGGAGAATTCGACCGCACGTCGTTTGGCCTCGCGCACTCGACTGCGCGTGCAGTCCGCGAAGGCGGACTTTGGGCCTTTGTTGCCGCGACTTCAGTCGCCCCAGCGGGCCCAGCCTTCTGCTTCTGCGCCGCCGTCGCACCAACGCCTGAAGTGTACCCCCTCTCCCACGCTGTTTGTGGGAGAGGGTGGCACGCATGTCAGCGCGGCCGGGTGAGGGCCCCACGGCAGCCGAGGCCTCTGCTCCGTGACCGCTGCCGCGCCCTGGCTGTTACCCTCGCCGCGGCTAGATCCTTCGGCCCGCGTGGTGTGTGCTGCGGGCCAATCCGGTGCGCCTGGGCCTCAGGATGACAGGCTTTCGTGCGCACCGAAGTTTGAAGTGTACTCCCTCTCCCACGTTGTTCGTGGGAGAGGGTGGCACGCGTGTCAGCGCGGTCGGGTGAGGGCCTTAGCGCGTCTGGTACTTGATGCCCAGGAAGACCATCGTGCCGATCTCCGGCATGTTGATCATCTCCGTGTGCTTCTGCCCGAACCCGCAGCCGCGCTTCTCGTCGGTGGGAGTCGCCCGCAGCAGGTCCTTGTCGTCGTACTCGAACTCGCCGCCGCACCCGAAGAGGTTGCTGACCCCCAGGTTCACCGTGGTGTTGAAGCGGTCGATCCGGTAGCCCAGGCTGGCGTCCAGCGTGGTGAAACCGGAGATGAACCCGCGGTTTACGCCCGAGCGGAAGTAGTACTCGTCCACGTGGCGCACCGTCAGCCCGCCGGTCAGCCGCCCGAAGTCCTGGAAGCTGCCGCCCAGCGTCCACTTCATCTCCGGCGAGTTGAGCGCGGTGCTCTCCTCACGGCCCTTGTCGACCTCCACGTCGCTGATGTCGATCAGCGACAGCGTGCCGCGCACGTTGATCTTGGGCGTCACCACGAAGTTGACCCCCGCGTCGGTGCCCTGGATCTTGGCCGCGCCCAGGTTGTAGTACGTCAGCGCCAGGGCCGGGTTGCCGGCGGCCGTGTTCAGGCGGTTTCCGTCGGCGTCGTACGCCCACACCGAGGTGCCGGCCGGCTGCCCGCCCAGGCCGGCGTTCAGCGGGTCGCCGATCACGGCCAGGGGGCTCATGAAGTTCTCGTACGCCGAGCGGTAGTGGGCCACGTCCACGAACAGCCGGTCCCCCAGCACGCCCTTGTAGCCGAACTCCCAGGTGGTGTTCTCTTCCGGCTGCAGCGGCGCGTACTCCCGGAACACCGTGCCGTCTGGCCGCTTGACCGTAAAGCCGCGCGTGTTGCCGTAGATCACCGTGACGGCGTTCCAGTCGGGGATGTGGAAGTTGGTCTGCAGGATGGTGGGCGACTTGAACGCGCGGTTGTACGTCACGCGGAAGTTCTGTCCCGCCATCGGCCGCACCACCACCCCCGCCTTGGGGCTGAACTGGGCGTCGTAGTTCTCGTGGATGTCGTACCGGCCCGCCAGCACCACGTCCATCCACGGCATCACCGGCGTGGTGACCTGCCCGAAGCCGGCGTACTGGTCGATGGAGATGTCCTCGCCCGTCAGCCGGTCCGTCAGCCACTGGCGGTCGCTGCTCACCACGTCGCGCCGGTAGCTGGTGCCCAGCACCACGGCACTGTTCAGCAGCATGGGAACGCGCGAGTTGTACTGCACCTCGCCCGCGTACATCCGCCCGTCGCTGGGCCAGTCGGATGCGGCGACGAGCTGCTCGTCCGTCATCCGCGTCTCGGCGGGCCGCGCCAGGTTGGGATAGTAGGCCTGGCTGTAGCGGTTGGTGGCCCACGAGTCGCCCGACTTGCTCTGCGCGCGGTACACGTTGGCGTACCAGCGCGGGCTGCTGAACCGAAGCTGCCCGAAGTTGTACTGCCACCCCTGCAGCTGGTTGCGGCCCACGCTGGTCTGGCCCACGCCGTCGGTGACGCTGCCGCCGCCGGAAAGCTCCAACCGGCTGTTGCCGAAGTACCGCACCACCGCCGCGGTGCCGCGGGCGACGCTGGCATCCCAGTTCAGCCCGTTCACGCCGCCGGGGCTCACCTCGGGGGCCACCGTGGCCGAGCCGACGTCGGTGGAGCGCCACGCGCGGGCGATCCCCGACACCAGCGTCAGGCGGTTGCTCCAGTCGTCGGCCTCCTGGTACTCGCCCGACACCTTGTAGCCCCAGTCGCCCAGCACGCCGGCGTAGCGCGCCTGCACGTCGCGGTAGCTCCGGTTGCCGCCGGTGACCTCCATCGTCAGCCCGGGGTAGGTGCGCGGGTCCTTGGTTTCCATGCTGATCACGCCGCTGCTGGCGTCGGCGCCGTACAGGGCGGCGCCGGGGCCCACCAGCACCTCGATGCCGCCCAGGTCTACCTTGGGCGTGGCGGTGAACTGGCCCACGGGCAGGCCGTTCTCGGGCAGCACCATGATGCGGCCGTCCTCCACCATCAGCATGCGGTTGTTGAACGACGAGTTGAAGCCGCGGGCGTTGATGCCCACGCTCGTCATTCCTACCTGCACGAAGTCCAGCCCCTTCACCTCCTTGAGCGCGCCGGCGAAGGTGTTGCCCACCGCCGCGTCCAGCTGGTCGGCGCCGATGCGGGTGATGGTGGCCGGCGCCTCGGTGACGCGCTCCGACTGGCGCGACGCCGAGATCACCACCGCATCCAGCTCGTACGGCTTGTCCTCGAGCTGAATGGCGACGAGCGTCTCTTCGCCCGCGCGGATGGAAGCCTCGCTGGTCTCGTTGCGGAACCCGGCGGCGGAAACGCGAAGCTGGTGCGTGCCCGAGGGAACGCCGCGCAGGGTGAAGGCGCCCTGCGGATTGGTGCTGGTGACCAGGCGGGTGCCGATGACGGTCACCCGCGCGCCGGCCAGGGCTTCGCCGTCGCGCCCGGCGACGGTGCCGCGGAGCGTGCCGGACTGCGCGTGGGCCACGGCCGGCCACAGGGCCAGCGCAAGGACCAGCAGAATGCTGCGCCAGGCGAGGCGCGGAGTACCGCTGCTGCTCATGGAAGGATCTCCACGTTCGGGGGACAGGGGGCGCGCCCCGTGGTGGAACGCGCGGTTGGACTTCCTTGCGAGGGGCTGGCAGGAGCGGGGCGCTCCATCGATTCCAAGCGCGCCCCAACGGCCCTCTCGCTCGCACACCTACCCGGCTACTTCACCGCACTCCCGGACTTCGCACTTTCGCACTTTCGCACTCACGCACTTTCGCACTTCCCCTCACACCGACATCACCAGCCGTACATCCGCATCCAGCGCCGCCGCGGCCCGTTCACGCGTCACCCAGCTGACGGCGAAGAACACCAGGATGGAGAGCACCAGCGACAGCCCGCTCACCGTCACCCCGGCGGGGAACGAGTAGACCTTGAAGAACGCCATCGTCTCGAACCCCAGAGTGATCACCAGGCCCGTGCAGATGGAGGCGATGGCGCCCTCCTTCGTGGCACCCTCCCAATTGAGGCCGATGGCCAGCGCGGGAACCAGCGTCGAGGCGAACAGCCCCCATCCGAAGATCCCCAGGAACGCCACCAGCGCGCCCGGCAGCAGGGCCAGCCATGCGGCGAGGATGGAGACGACGACGGTGCTGATGCGGCCCCACTTCAGCTCGTTCTTCACCGTGATCCCCAGCGCCACGGGAATGTCGTGGGTGATGGCCGCCGCGCCGATGTTCATGAAGCTGTTGACGGTGCTCATGATGGCCGCGGCCACGCCCGAAAAGACGAGGGCCGCCAGGAGCACGGGGGTAAAGCGCAGGAGGAAGAACGGCGTGGCGTCGTCCGGCCGCGCCAGGGGCTCCATGCGGCCTTCCACGACGAGCGCCTTCACCGCCACGCCCACGCCGAAGTACAGCAGCATGGTGACGATCAGCGCCAGCGTAACGAGAAGCGGATACCACTTCAGTTTCCGCGGGTCGCGCAGCATGTAGAACTTGTGGATCACGTGCGGCTGGCCCATCGACCCCACGCCGAACACGAAGAACAGCGACAGCGCGGCCACGGCGCCCATCGACCCGAACGGGCCCATGAACGCGGCGTCCGCCGACAGGATCGTGCGGCTGATCCCCTCCATCCCCCCGCCCGTCTTGAGCGTGTAGATGAAGACGAGCACGGAGGCGACGGCCATCAGCGAGCCCTGGAAGACGTCGGTGTACACGCCGGCCAGGATTCCGCCCGCCACCGAGTAGCCGAGCACGATCGCCATCCCGATCCACACGCCCCACGTGAGCCCCGTGCCGAAGATGGCGTCGATCACCAGCCCCAGGGCCAGGATGTTGGTCGCCATGTAGCCGATGACGGCCACGAGGATGGCGACCGCCGACAGCCCCTGCGCGGCGGGCGACCGGTAGCGCGCGCCGATGGCGTCGGGCACGGTGATCAGCCCGCGCACCTCGGCCAGCAGCCTCATGCGCTTCGCCAGCGCCCACGAGGTCATCGATGAAGTGACGGAGGCCGGGAGGATGAGGAACATCGCCCCCAGCCCGGTCGCGTAGACCAGCCCCGGCCCGCCGATGAAGGCGAAGCCCGAGAGGGTGGCGCTCATGGCCGCCAGCGTCAGCGCCGCCAGGCCGATGCCCTCGCCCGCGACGAAGAAGTCGCTGGCCGTGCGCGTCTTGCGCGTGGCCCACACGCCGATGCCCGCAACGATGGCGAAGTAGACGACGGCGACGGCGACGATCGTCGGCTGGGCGAGCCGGGGCAGCTCGGACGTCTGCAGGATGGCGAGCATCATACGGGCTCCACCTCGGGCGCGGGGCGGGGAGTGGGGGCGGCGTGGGCGGACTGCGCGGACGCGGACTGTGACGCCTGGTAGACCCGGGCGGCCTCGCGGATCTTCTCCCAATCCGCCTCGTTCAGCGTCATCTCGTCGAAGGTCAGCGCGTAGGCGATGGGAAGGACGAGAAGCGGCAGCAGCCCAATGCCCAGCAGCACCACCGCGGCGCGCGGCGGCAGCCCCAGGAAGAGCGTGGGGTCGGCCGCGTCCACCGGCGGAAGCGCGAGGACCAGGGCGAACCCGCCGGCCAGGATCAGGAAGACGAGCGCGAACGGCAGCTTCAGCCGCCCCAGCCCGCCATCCCTGCGCGCGGCGCCCAGCGCGGAGGCGGCCACCATCACCACCGCCGTGCCGATCCCCAGCGCCCACGGTGCCCAGGCGGTGGGCGGACCCGGGAGGAAGGCGGAGCCGTACGCGGCCGCGATGGCCACGGTGCCCGCCAGCAGGGCCAGGAGCGAATTGCGTCTTGCCATCAGGCGTCCACGTAAAGGGCTTCCAGGTGCGCCCGGTAACGCTGCTCCACGATGGGGCGGCGCAGCTTGAGCGTGGGGGTCAGGTCATCACCGCTGAATCCGGTTCCCAGCAGCGCGAAGCGGCGGACGCGCTCGGGGTTGCTGAGGCCGGCATTCACGCGATCCACCGCGGCCTGCACGGCGGCGCGCAGCCCGGGATCATCCAGCAGGCGGGGATCGTCGGCGTCGCGGGCGTGCTCGGCGGCCCAGGCTTCCAGGGCGGGGCGGCGGATGACCAGCAGCGCGCTGACGAAGTTGCGCCCCTCGCCGTACAGCATCGCCTGCTCGATCCACGGCTCGCCCGTGAGCGCCGCCTCGATGCCCAGCGGCGCCACCTTCTTGCCGTTCGAAAGCGCGATCAGCTCCTTCTTGCGGCCGATCACCCGCAGCGCGCCGTCATCCCCCACGCGCCCCAGGTCGCCCGTGCGCAGCCACTCGCCGTCGGCGGTGAACGCCTCAGCCGTCTCGGCCGGCCGGCCATGGTAGCCGCTGAAGGTCAGCGGGCCGCGGCGGAGCAGGATCTCCCCGTCATCCGCCAGGCGCAGCGTGGTCCCGGGCATCGGCGGGCCGGCGGAGTCGAACGTGTAGTGATCCGGCCGATTGAAGGCCGCGCACAGGTGCTCCGTCAGCCCGTACGCGCCCAGGACGGTGATCCCCAGTGCGTCCAGGTACTCGGAAACGTCCTGCGGCAGCGCGGCGCCGCCGGAGGTCGCCACCCGCATCCGTCCGCCGAACAATGCCCGCGCACGCTCCAGCAGCGGCGCGCCGACCCGCATCCACTCCGCTTCCAGTTCGGCGGGGACGGGCTGCGCCGCGCGCCTGAGCCGCGAGCGCGCTGAGCCGAGCTCGATCGTCCGCTCCCACCGCGCCCGCTCGTCCCCCGTCGCCGCGGCCTGCTGGGCGCGGAGGGTGGCCACGGCCTTTTCGTAGAAGCGCGGCAGCCCGCCGAACAGGGTCGGCGCGAACTCGCGGGCGGCGTCCCAGACGCGGTTGTGGTCCGCGACGAGCCCCGCCTGCATGCCGCAGACGATTCGCGTGTACACCCCGAAGATGCGCTCGGCGGCATGGCAGAAGGGGAGGAACGAGAGCGAGCGGTCGCCCTCCACCAGCCCCAGCGTGTCGCGGATGGACGCGGCCGACGCGAGCAGGGTGCGGTGGGTGAGGGCGGCGCCCTTGGGCTCGCCGGTGCTGCCGGAGGTGTAGATGAGGATGGCCGTGGTCTCGGGCCGCAGTGCGTCCATCCGCCGGGCCAGCTCGGCGCGGGTCTGCACCGACTCGCCCAGCGCCCGGCCGCGCTGCATCCACCCCGCCCACGACACCGCGTCGCCGCCGCCGTCGTGATCCACGCAGATGACGGTGCGCAGCTCGGGAAGGGTGGAGCGGACGGCGCGCACCTTCTCCATCTGCGCGGGCGAATCCACCACCACCGCCACGGCCGCGCAATCCGCCAGCAGCTGCCGCACCTGGGCGGGCGCGCTCGTGGGATACACGCCGACGGAGATGCCGCCCGCCATCAGCACGCCGAGGTCGGCGATGGGCCACGCGGCTCCGTTGCCCGCGAGGATGGCCACGTGCTGCCCGGGCCGGTGCCCGGCGGCGATCAGCGACGCGGCAAAGGCGCGCGATAGGCCGGCCCACTCGCCCCAGGTGATCGTCTCGTCGCGCGACGCACCGCCCGCCGCGAGTACGCGCAGGGCGGGACGATCGGCGTCGGCGCGGGCGCGCGCGACGAAGGCGGAAACGGCCGTCTCAGCCATGTCGCCCCTCCCCCGGCCCCTCCCCGCGCAAACTACGCGCGGAGAGGGGAGAACCATTTCGCGTCCAGCGCAGGGCGACGCATCCCATCGACAATCCCGCGCCCGATCCGGTGAGGACGATCAGGTCGCCCGGCTTCAGGCGCCCGCTCTTCGCCGCGTC
Organism: Longimicrobium sp.; assembly: GCF_036554565.1. Lineage (NCBI taxonomy): Bacteria > Pseudomonadati > Gemmatimonadota > Longimicrobiia > Longimicrobiales > Longimicrobiaceae > Longimicrobium > Longimicrobium sp. The sequence continues at coordinate 8,344 of NZ_DATBNB010000590.1, forward strand.
GTCCAGCGCCATCGGCAGGCAGGCGGAGCCGGTGTAGCCCCACTTGCCCATCACCGTGTGCGCCTTGTCCATCGGCTCACCCAGGCGGTCCATCACGATTTCGATGGTGGAGCGGTTCACCTGCGTCCACAGCCACAGGTCCACGTCCGGCACCGTCTGTCCGATGCGCCCCAGCACCGACTGGACGATGCGCGGCCAGCCCTCCTCGTTGACTTCCTTGGGATACTTGCGGACGAAGCGCAGCCGGTTGCGCGTGCCGTCGTGCAGTACGTCCGCTGTGATGGGCTCCGCCGTGCCGCCGGCGAACACGCCCATCCCGTCGCTGAACGACCCGTCCGCAGCCAGCTCCGAGGCCAGTATCCCCGCCTGCTCCGATGCCTGAAGGACGACGGCGCCGGCTCCATCGGCGAAGATGGTGACCGTCTTCTTGTCGGACTGGTCCAGGAACTTCGACATCGCGTAGACCGCGACCACGAGCACGCGCCAGTACCGCTCGTCGGCGCGCAGGTACTTCCACGCCACGTCCAGCGCCGTGGCGAAGCCCGCGCAGGCGCTGTTGACGTCGAAGGTCCCCGCGTCCGCCCGCATCCCCAGCCGCCCGTGCAGCACCGACGCCGTCGCCGGCGACACGTACTCCGGCGTGTCGGTGGCCACGATGACGAGGTCGAGCTGCTCGGGCGCGAGGGCGGCGGCGTCGAGCGCCCGGCGCGCGGCCGCGACGGCGAGGTCGGCGGTGGACTCGTCGGGGCCGCACCAGCGCCGCTCGGCGATGCCGAGCGTGTTGCGCACGAAGTCGTCGACG
>NZ_DATBNB010000591.1 GCF_036554565.1 Longimicrobium sp.
CCTGGTGGTGCTCGTGGTGCTTTCCGCCGACCCGAGCTGGGAAAAGATCGGACAGATGGAGCCCGTCGCCGGGTTCTGATTGGAGGGATGGCACCCCCGCTCGCGCGGGGGTGCCCGCCGCGCGGCGGCGCGGCCCGGAAATCGCCCGGGGCAGCCGAACGCATTCTCGTCGTCCATACGTTCAACGCATCAGCACTTCCCGATGAACCAGACCCCCGTCACCCCCAAGCAGATGGACGCCATCCGCGAGGTGGTGAACATCGGCGCCGGCCACGCGGCCACCAACCTGTCGGCCCTCACCGGCCTGACCGTGATGATCTCCGTCCCTCGCATCCAGTGGGCGGGCGTGGGCGCCGCCCTTCCCGGCGACGGCGACCTGGTGGTGATCACCGTGCCCATCACCGGCGTCAGCGAGGCCGGCGGCGAACGCGCTTCGCTGGTCCTGGCCACGGAAACGGCCCTGCGCATGGTGGCGCTGATGCTGCGCCGCGACCCATCCATGCACCAGGAGGTGGGCGCGTTCGAAAAGTCGGCGCTCATGGAGATGGGCAACATCGTTTGCGCGGCCTACGTGGGGGTGCTGGGCACCTTCCTGGGCAAGGGGATCATGATCGGCACCCCGGAGATGAAGGTGGGGCCGCGGAGCGAGCTGGCGCCCCAGGCGGCGCACGGGCTAGTGATCGAAACCGACTTCACCTTCCTGGCCACCACCTTCGAGGGCATCTTCGTCCTCAGCCACAGCGAGGTGTCGTTCACCTCGCTGCTGCAGGCGCTCGGCTTTCCCGACGCCGGCCGTCCCGCCGCGTCCGCCTGACGATCTCCGCCATGCCGGACGAGGGGTTCGCCCCGTTCTCGGCCGCCGCGCGCCACGAGCACCTGCGGTCGCTGCCGGGCGAAACCTGGGACCTTCTGGTGATCGGCGCCGGCATCACCGGCGCGGCGGCGGCGCGCGACGCGGCGGGGCGCGGGCTGCGCGTGGCCGTGGTGGACGCGGGCGACGTGGGCCGCGGCACCAGCAGCACCTCGTCGCGGCTGATCCACGGCGGCATCCGCTACCTGGAAACCTTCGATTTCCGCCTGGTCTTCGAGGCCAGCGCCGAGCGGCGCCGCCTGCTGGGGCTGGCCTCGCACCTGGTGCATCCCCTGGCCTTCCTCTTTCCCGTCTACCGCGGCGGCCCCGTGGGCTACCGCAAGCTGCAGGCGGGGATGTGGCTGTACGACGGCCTTTCGCTCTTCCGCAACATCGCGCGCCACACGATGCTTCCGCGCGCGCGCCTGCGCGAGGAAGAGCCGGGGCTGCGCACGGACGGGCTGGTGGGCGCGGCGCGCTACTTCGACGCATCGGTCGACGACGCGCGGCTGACGCTGGCCAACGCCCGCGGCGCGCACGAGGCGGGGGCGGCCGTGGTTCCGCACGCGGCGGTCGTCGGGTTCCTGCGCGAGGGCGGCTCCCTGGTGGGGGCGCGCGTGCGCGACTGCCTGCGCCCCGGCGCCGAGCCGGTGGAGGTGCGCGCGCGGGTGGTGATCAACGCCACCGGGCCATGGTGCGATTCCGTGCGCAAGCTGGCGGATCCTGGCGCCGCGCCCCGGCTACGGCCCACCAAGGGCGTGCACGTCGTCGTTCCGCGCGAGCGCATCGGCAACCGCAACGCGGTCACCTTCCGCTCGCCCGTGGACGGCCGCGTGATGTTCGTCCTTCCCTGGGGCGAGTTCAGCTACGTGGGCACCACCGACACCGACTTCACCGGCTCGCCCGCCGAGGTGCGCGCGGACGCGGAAGACGTGAAGTACCTGCTGGACTCGGCCAACGGCATCTTCCCCGGCGCCAAGCTCACCGAGTCGGACGTCGTCAGCACCTGGGCGGGGGTGCGTCCCCTCCTGGCCCCGCAAAAGGGCGCGGGCGGCGGGGTGACGGCCAGCGCCACCTCGCGCGAGCACGAGATCTGGCGCGACCCCGGCGGGCTGCTGAACATCGGCGGGGGGAAGCTGACCACCTATCGCGTGATGGCGCGCCAGCTGGTGGACCGCGCCGTGCGCGAGCTGAAGCCGCAGGGCGTGCAGGCGGGAATGTCGCCCACGGCGCACCTTCCCCTTCCCGGCGACCCGCGCGAACCGTGGGAGGCCTTCCGCGAGCGCCTGGTGGGCGAGGCGGTGGCGGCAGGGCTGGGCGCCGACACGGGCGAGCACCTGGCGCGCGCCTACGGCGAGGACGCCGACGACCTCCTCGCCGCCGCCCGCGGCGACGCGGCGCTCGCCTCGCGGCTCATGGAGGGGCACCCCTACATCTGGGCGGAGGTGGTGCACGCGGTGCGCGCCGAGATGGCGATGACCCTCGCCGACGTCCTCGTCCGCCGTCTCCACCTCTTCTACGAGGCGATGGATGGGGGGCTCGTGGTGGCGGAACGGGTGGCGCGGCTGATGGGTTCGCAGCCAGGCCTCGGCTGGTCCGCGGACGAGATCGCGGCCCAGGTGGGTGCGTACCGCGCGTCCGTCGAGGCGACGCGCGGCTTCGGCGGCTGAATCCGGGCGCGCGGTGACGCCGTTCCGCCTCCGGCGATCGATGGCGGGTGTCCCGATGGAGACCGCATGATCGTTGACCGGATGTCGTTCCACGGTGGCCGGGTGCCCTCCGGACGAGAGGAGATGGAGATGGACTTCGCGACGGCGTACCTGGGAGAGGCGCGGAAGATGGCGCGCCACTACAAGGAGCTGGCGGAGGGGGCGATGAACCAGGTGGGCGACGAGGACTTCTTCGCCGCGCTGGGAGAGGAAGACAACAGCATCGCCGTGATCGCCCGGCACGTCGCGGGGAACCTGCGCTCGCGCTGGACCGACTTCCTGACGACGGATGGCGAGAAGCCCGACCGCCACCGCGACGGGGAGTTCGTGGCGCAGGGAGAAACGCGCGAGTCCATCACCGCCGCGTGGGAATCCGGGTGGCAGGCGCTGCTGGGAACGCTGGACGCGCTGGGCCCGGACGACCTGGGACGGACCGTGTACATCCGCGGCGAGCCGCACGGCGTGATCGGGGCGGTAGACCGGGCGCTGGTTCACGCGGCCTACCACGTGGGGCAGATCGTGCTGCTGGCCAAGCACGCCGCCGGGCCGGCGTGGCAAACGTTGAGCATCGCCCGCAACCGGTCCGCCAAATTGAACACGGACGGGCGGTAGCGAACCCGCTGCAACGTGGGAGCGGATCAGTTTGGCCCGAATCTCGCAGGCTGCGATGCAGGCTGTTTCGGGTTCGTCCAACGTCGTAAAGAAAGCCGCGGACCCCGTTCGCCACCCCGCGCGGGGCGCTCGTTCCAACCCTCGCGCGGACACGGACGGCTGGCGGAGAAGGGCCTCCCCGGTGTACTATTCCGACGGTAGACGAGCGGATCCGCGACCAAACGGCGGGCCGGGCGTTGACACAGGCCTGCCGGTGCCCTATCCTCCATACACTCCATGCAGTTACATCGTATCGGGCTCCCGGTTGCGCACGCGGTTGCCACCCCTGGGCCCCGGATATAAACGGATCTGTGACGCGGCGGCCGCGGCGGCCGTCCCCTGGCGGTGCACGGCCCGGGTGTCCGGGTTCCTTTCAAGTGGTGCGGCGGTATCCCCGCCGCGAATCTCGGGATGCGGCCATGACGAGACGAACGTCCGTTCTTGCCGTGCACCGGGATGCGTTTCCGCCCTCACGAGCCTCCCGACCGTCGGCGCAGGCTCGTGCAGTGCGGGGTGATGGGCGGTGTCGCGGGCACCTCTGCTCGCGACATCAAATCGGGAAACCATCAGGAGGAACAGCATGTCGAAGCTTCGTGCGCTCGGCGCGTCGTTGCTGCTCGCCCTGGCTGCCCTCCCCTCCTCTGCGCATGCGCAGGGTCGGGGCGAGGTAGCGGGGCAGGTGACGGCGTCCGAAACCGGAGAGCCGCTCAGCGGCGTCCAGGTTCGGGTTCAAGGAACAACTCAGCAGGTAGTGACCGATGCGGGAGGCCGCTATCGGATGGGCCAGCTGTCGGCCGGCACGCACACCCTGGCGGTAAGCCTGGTGGGCCGCAGCGCCTCCACGCGGACGATCACCATCGTCGCCGGGCAGACCACCACCGCCAACTTCCAGCTGTCGCCCTCGGCGGTGCTGCTGGAAGGCGTCGTGGTGAACGCGGTCACGGGCCAGCAGGAGCGCCGCCGCGAGGCGGGAACCAACACGTCGAACATCAACGTGGGCGACCTGAACATGGGTCCCATCACGAAGGTGGCCGACGTGCTGACCGGCCGCACCACGGGCGTGACGCTGCAGGGAGCGGCCGGCACCACCGGCACCGCCCAGCGCATCCGCATCCGCGGCGCCAACTCGCTGTCGCTGAGCAACGAGCCGCTGGTGTACATCGACGGCGTGCTCGCCAACACCAACCCCCTGCCGGGCGTGTCGGCCGGCATCGCGGTCGGCGGCCAGCAGTCCACCCGCCTGAACGACCTGAACCCCGACGACATCGAGAACATCGAAGTCCTGAAGGGGCCCGCCGCCTCGGCGCTGTACGGCACCGCGGCAGCCAACGGCGTGCTGCTGATCACCACCCGCCGCGGCCGCTCCGGCCAGACGGTGTGGCGCGGGTACGTGGAGTCGGGATCGATCGAGGACGTGAACGAGTATCCCCTGAACTACGCCACGGTGCAGGGCACGATCAATCCGGACACCACCATCTACAACCCCTCCACGGGTCTGCTCGCCGCCGGGCTCAGCCTCTGCTCCAACGAGGCATCCACCCGCGCAACCGTGGCGGCCGGCAAGTGCACGCAGGGTGCGACGTACAGCTTCAACCAGTTCCGAGACCCCCGCACCACGCCGTTCAGCACGGGCCTGCGCCGCAAGGCCGGCATCAACGTGTCCGGCGGCACGGCGAACCTCACGTACTACCTGTCGGGCGACCGCGAGAACGAGCGCGGGGTGATCGACTACAACACCCTCAGCCGCACCAATCTTCGCGCCAACCTGAACGCGCAGCTGCGGTCCAACCTGACCGCCCAGGTCAACGCGGGCTACATCCGCACCGACCTTCAGTCGCCCCAGGGCGACAACAACGTCTTCAGCCCCCTGATCAACGGCCTGACCGGGCCGGGGCAGTACATCCCGGGGATGGAGAGCTCGACGATCGGCCGCACGAACCCGGCGGGCGCCTCGCTGTGCGTAACGCCCACCTGCGGCGGCCGCCGCCTGGGCGCGCAGTTCAATTACAACAACGCCGACATGCGGTTCGTGGTGGCGAACCAGCAGGTGGACCGCTTCCTCCTGGGCGCCAACACCAACTTCCGTCCGACGTCGTGGCTGTCGCTGAACGCCAACTCGGGCCTCGACTTCTTCTCGCGGTTCGACCAGCAGACCATCGACCCGAACAACCTGCCGCTGGCCAACAGCTACGTGATCGGGTTCCGCGACGCGCGGCGGGCGAACAACTACCAGTACACCCTGAACGGAACCGCGGTGGGCACCTTCGAGGTGTCGAGCGCGCTCACCACCACCACCACCGCCGGCCTCAGCTTCCAGCAGCAGCGTTTCGGCAACGTGACCTGCTACGGCGAAGCCATCCTGGTGGGCACCGATTCGTGCGGGGGCAGCACGGCCCAGTTCGCGGTCAACGAGGATGACGCGGACAACAAGATCTTCGGCATCTTCGGGCGCCAGGAGCTTGCGATCAACGACCGCCTGTTCGTGGCCGCCAGCCTTCGCGGCGACCGCAACTCGGGGCTGGTGGAGGACTTCGTGATCTACCCGTCGGCCAGCGCGTCGTGGGTGGTGAGCGAGGAGCCCTTCTTCCCGCAGACCTCGTTCCTGAGCAACCTGCGCCTGCGCGCCGCGGCCGGCCGCAGCGGCCTTCGCCCGTCGTTCGGTGACGCCGAGAGCTTCTCGCGCGCGGTGCCGGTGGAGCTTGCGGCCACCACGCAGATCGCGGCGGTGCCGACGTCCACGGGCAACCCCACGCTGAAGCCGGAGATCACGACGGAGTACGAGGGCGGCGTGGACGTGGGCCTGTTCGACGACCGCCTGGCCGCCGACTTCACCATCTACAACAAGCGGTCGCAGGACGCGCTGGTGCAGCGGCCTCTTGCGCCGTCGCAGGGCCTCACGTCGCCGACCGTCTCGGGCGGCCAGGTGTTCCAGAACCTGGGCAGCATCCGCAACTCGGGAACGGAGCTGGGGATCAACGCGCTGCTCCTGGACCGCACGAACACCCGTCTGAACGTGCGACTGGCGCTCACCACGCTGCAGAACGAGATCGAGGACCTGGGCGAGGGGATCGCTCCCATCGTCTTCGGCCGCGGCCCGCAGAATCACCGTGAGGGGTTCCCCACGGGTGCGTTCTTCGCGACGCCCTACACCTACGCCGACGCGAACGGCGACGGCCTGATCAGCCGCACCGAGGTCAAGGTCGACTCGTCGCGCTTCCTGGTGGTCCCCACGCAGAACGCTCTGCGCAAGGCGCAGGGGCTGACCAGCGACACGCTGAACTTCACGTACGTGGGGCCGTCGCTCCCCACCAACACGCAGTCGTTCTCGGCCGACCTCACGCTGTTCGGCACCGTGTCGATCACCACGCTCTTCGAGCGCCGGGCCGGGCACAAGCAGCTGAACTTCACGGAGTACTTCCGCTGCCGCAGCCAGACGCAGTCGCAGTGCAACGCCACCGGCAACCCGAAGGCGGACCTCGCCGACCAGGCGCGCTACGTGGCGAGCACGGCCCCCGCGGCCCAGGGCCTGGGCGCCACCGCCTTCGGCTACATCGAGGACGGCGAGTTCATCAAGTGGCGCGAGCTTTCGCTGCGCGTGGGCGTGCCCGACCGCCTGGGCCAGAACCTGCCCGCGCTTCGCGGTGCCAGCGTGACGTTCTCGGGCCGCAACCTCAAGACGTGGACCGACTACACCGGGCTGGATCCGGAGATCAACGAGACGGGCGCTGGCTCGAACTTCACCCAGGGTGAGTTCAACACGCAGCCGCCGGTCCGCTACTTCACGGTCCGCCTGGACCTCTCCTTCTGAGCGGTGAGCTGAACCAATGAAATTCACTGGAATTTTCGGGAAGGGGCTTCGGCCTCTTCCCAGGATCCTCGCCCTCGGCGCGCTCGCGCTGCCGCTGGGCGCCTGCGACCTGGACCGCCTCCTGGCGGTGCGCGACCCGGAGCAGGTGTCGCCGGAAGAGCTGGAGAACGCCGAGTCGGTGCCGGGGCTGTACGCCGGCGCGCTGCGCACGTTCTTCATCGCCTACAGCGGCGCGTCCGACGACGCCTACCTGACGGTATCGTCGCTCCTGGCCGACGAGCTGTACGCCGCCGACACGTTCGTCACCCGGCAGGCGACGGACAAGCGCGACCAGCAGCCGCCGGCGCTGGGCAACACGTCGGACGTGGCGTACGCACGCCTGCAGCAAGCCCGGGTGAACGCACGGCGCGCGGCCGCGACAGCCGAAAAGTTCAACACGGGCGCCGTGGGTGCGGCGAGCCTTCCGGCCACGCTGGCCACGCTGCGCGCCATCGAGGGCTACGCCTACATGACGCTTGCCGAAGGCTTCTGCGGCAACATCCCGTTCTCGGTGATCCCGGACACGGGCCCCATCAATCCGGTCGACACCACGCAGTTCCGGCCGGGGATCGGTACGCTGGCGGCGTTCGACACCGCCATCGTGCGGATGACCTCCGCCCTGGCGGCGCAGTCCACGAGCAACCTGGCCAAGGTCGGGCTGGGCCGCGCCCAGCTGAACCGCGGCAACT
>NZ_DATBNB010000592.1 GCF_036554565.1 Longimicrobium sp.
CGGCCGCGGCAGGAGCGACGAGTTCCGGCGGTTCCCTGACAAGCCGCTTCGTGCTCGGCGTACGCCGCGCCTTCCGTACCCGGAGCGCGCCGCCACCCACGCCACCGCCTGCCGTGCCGCCGCCTCCCGCCGCCCCGACCGGCGGTGGCGCGTCGCCGACCACCGGCGGCTACGTCGAGGTACGCACGGCGACTCCGGGAGCCGAGGTGTACCTGGTTCCGCGCACGGTGGTGGAGGACAATCCCGCCATCCTCTGCCGGCTGCGGCCGGTGTACGGGGGCGCCTCGTACTTCCGCGGGCGCACCACGGCCGCCGCGGGCGTGCGAGCGTATGCGTCTCCGCGCACGTGGGTGGTGGTCGTGCGCCAGGGGGGGCGCGAGTTCCAGGACCGGGTGCAGATCGCCGCCGGGCGGGTGCGCACCTTTACGCTGGACCTGCGGACTGACGGCATTCCATATCGGTGCCGGCGATGAGCGGCGACGAGCGTAAGGGTGGAGACGGTGAGCCCGAGGGCTTTCCGAAGACCGCAAGGCTGATCATGCTGGCGGTGGTGGCCCTGGCCCAGGCCATCCCCGGCTACTCGTTGATGTCTGCGGGAGACTGGCACCCGCCGGACATGGGCGCCGTGTTCGCCGCCACCGCCGTGATGGTGGGCGCCGGCACGGTGGGCCTGCTCTTCCTGGCCCGCCGCCACGTCCAGGCGCTCCGGGCACGCGTGATCATCGTCGCGTGCTTCGCGGCCCTGGTGCTGAGCCTGGGAATGATGGCGCTGTACCGCACGGCGCTGGAGGCGCGCGTGGTGCAGTACGCCTGGGCAGAGGCGGAGTACCGGCAGCTGATCCCCTTCGGCACCTCCCGGTGGACCCCGCCGGAGTTGCTGAAGCGGATCCAGCAGGTGAACGACGGTGCGCCGCCCTCGCGCTCCGCCCTCCGGCCCAGCCACTTCCGGGCGGTGCTCCAGGAGTACGGGCCGGAGGAGGTCACGCCGTACTTTCCGGCGGGATGGGGGCTCCTCACCCGTGGATTGCTGTGGGGGAACTACGTCGTCGTGCTGATGCTGGTCACCGCCGCGTTCGCGGCTCCGGCCGTGCGCCTGGAACGGGAGTTCCGCGCCCGGAAGGCCGCTGCCCCCAAGCCGGAGCCCGAGCCTGCGCGCCAGTCCGTGCCCGCGAGCCCGCCGGTCGAAGATCCCTCAACGGCAAGACTGGCGCTGATGGAGGCCGAACTGCAGCACCTGCGCGCGCGCCTTTACGACGAGCGCCGGCCGTCGCGCGACGGCGAGTCGCGGGACGAGGCGGTGCTGCGCGTCGAGGTTCGCGGCGGCGGCTGGCTCCTGCTGGGCGCCGCGGCCGTCGCGCTGTGGGCCACCACGCGAGCCCGCGATGGAACCCATCGCGGCAGCAGGCCCAGGTAATTCCCACGCTATGTGGATTGACTTGCGGTTTGATCATCGATACTCTTGCCGTGTGACGAGACATCGATCAAAGGAGAGAACGGTGGAAAAGGCCACGATCTCACCCAAGTTTCAGGTCGTCATCCCGCGATCCGTGCGGGAAAAGCTGAATCTGAAGCCGGGCCAGCAAGTGCAGGTGATCCCGTACGAGAACCGCATCGAATTCATCCCATTGCGTCCACCGCAGGAAATGCGCGGCTTCCTCGCTGGAATGTCTACTGATTTCCAGCGGGACCCCGACCGGCTGTGATCCACCGGGCCACTGGAGGCACTCGGAACGTCGTGGACTCATCCGGTTGGTTGGAGTACATGACCAATGGGCCGAACGCCAGCGCATTCGCTCCGTCCATCGAGGACATGGATCGCCTTGTGGTGCCGACGATCTCGGTGAGTGAGGTCTTTCGATGGGTACTCCGGGAGCGCGGAGAAAGCGATGGGCTTCAGGCTGCCGCGCTGATGCAGCAGGGAATCGTGGTGGAGCTTGATTCGTCTCTGGCCATGTCTGCAGCGAAGCTGGGACTCGCCCACAAGTTGCCGCTCGCCGACAGTGTCATTCTCGCCACGGCGCGTGCATACGGCGCGACGCTCTGGACGCAGGATGCAGACTTCGGCGGGCTTCCAGACGTCAAGTTCATTCCGAAAGCGGCGGCGACCTGAGGCCGCTGTTTTGAGGCGTCACGGCGAGGTGTGTGGCGGATCTCTCAGTCGCTGCGGAGTATGTTGTTACGATAGGCCTCTCGAGGTCGCTCCATCGGGATGACAGCGCGGCTGCGCTGTTCTCAGCTTGGCGAGAGACCGAGCATCCGGCGACCATCCCGCTCGTCGCCGCGTATGGCTTCGATGAGGGCGTCTACCGAGGAAAACGGCAGAATGTCGCGGATGCGGCCCATTACCTCCACGCGAACGTGGTCGCCGTAGATGTCGCCGCTCCAGTCCAGCAGGTGAAGCTCGATCGTGGGCGAGAACCCGGGGAACGTCGGGCGCGGGCCCAGGTGCAGAAGGCCGGGGATGCGCTCGCCGCGCACCCGACCGTACGCCGCGTAGACGCCCTCCTTGGGCAGCATCTTCTCCGCGTCGCCCAGCTCGATGTTGGCCGTGGGAAAGCCCAGCTCCCGCCCCTTCCGCTTTCCCCCCACCACCACGCCTGAGAGCGTGTACGGCCGCCCGAGCAATGCCGCGGCCTCGCCCGTCCGCCCCTCGCCCAGCAGCCCGCGGATGCGGCTGGACGACACCGCTCCGCCCTCCGCCTCGAACGCATCCACCACGTCCACGTCGAACCCCATCTCGCGGCCGATCTCCCGCAGCGTGTCGACGCCGCCTTCGCGGTCCTTGCCGAACCCGTGGTCGTACCCGATCACCAGCTCGTTCATCCCGATGCGCCCGATCAGGATCTCTTCCACGAACCGGCGCGCCGGATAGTGCTGCAGCGTCCGCGTGAACGGGAGGAATACGACGTACTCCAGCCCCGACTCGGCCAGCACTTCGCGCTTTTCGGCGAGGGTGGTCAGCAGGGGCGGGGCGTGCTCGGGGCGGACCACGCGCAGGGGATGCGGATGGAACGTGACAAGGATGCTGCGGCCGCCCGTCGCCCGGGCGCGGCGGCAGATTTCCTGGAGCACCTCCCAGTGGCCGCGGTGCACGCCGTCGAAGGTGCCCACGGTGACGATCGCCGGCCGCCCGTCGCGCGGAAGCGCGGGGGGGAGCGCGGGGTCGATGGCGAACGGGGCCAGGGCGCTGGATCGCATGCTCACGCGCCCGCCACGAACACCTTGCGCGGCCTCACCCGCCCGCCCGCCGCCTCGCCGATGGCCAGCAGTGCGCCGTCCGGGCCGAGGACCGCGACCGTCTCTCCATCGGCGATCTCGGCGTCGACGGCGACCGCACGGCCGAATCCCAGGTCCGCCACGCCGCGCTCGTCCACGCGCCCATGCGACAGGTGCGACACCGCATCCGCGGGAGCGAGCAGCGCGGAGGCGACGAGCGCCTCGTCGCCAAGCTGATCGACGGGCACGGCGCGAGCGACGTCATGCGCGCCGATGTGCGTGCGCCGGAGCTCGCGCAGGTGCCCGCCCGCGCCGAGCGCGCGCCCGACGTCCCGTGCGATGGCGCGGATGTACGTGCCGCTGCCGCACTCCACCTCGAAGACGACATCAGGCAGGTCGATGGAGACGACCTGGAGCGAGTGGATGGTCACGCGCACGGGCGGAAGGTCCACTTCCCCGCCCCGCCGCGCCACGTCGTACATCCGCTCGCCCGCCACTTTCTTGGCCGAGTACGCAGGCGGCACCTGGTCGATCTCGCCCACCTGCGCCATCAGCGCCGCCTCGATCGCTTCAGGGGACACGTCGCGCCACGAATCGGACGACGAGACGACCGTTCCCGTGTGGTCGTCCGTGTCCGTTGACTCGCCCAAGCGCATCGTGGCGAGATAGGTCTTGGGCAGGGGCGTGATGTACTCCGCCAGCCGCGTCGCCGGACCGATACAGACCAGCAGCAGGCCCGAGGCGAAGGGATCCAGCGTCCCCGTGTGCCCCACCTGCTTGATGCGCAGCGCGCGGCGAACCGCGCCCACCACGTCGTGCGAGGTGGGCCCGACGGGCTTGTCTACCGGCAGAACACCGTTCACTCCTGGCCCTCGCCCTCGGCCTGATCGCCCGCCGCCGGCTGCTCCTCGGCCGGCTTCTCGACCGCACCATCCGCGTCGTCGCCAGCCTCGGTGGACGCGGAGGCGTCGTAGGGAAGCGCCTCGCGAAGCAGCTGCTCGATCCTCATGGCCTCGGCCAGCACGCGGTCGATCTCGAAGTGAAGCTCCGGGATGCGGCGCATCTGCAGGCTCTTGCCCAACTCGCGGCGGATGAAGGGCGCCGCGCTGCGCAGGCCCACGAGGATTTCCTCGCGCTCGGCCTCGTCGCCGAGGGCGGTGATGTACACCTTGGCGTGGTCCAGCTCGGGCGAGGTCTGCACGGCCGTGATGGTGGCGAGCCCCACCCGCGGGTCGCGCACCTGGTCGCGGATCAGCAGCGAAATCTCCTGCTTCAGCTGCTCGTTGATGCGGTCGGTCCGCCTGAACTTGGGCATATGCGCACAGCCTCCCGGCTAAAAAGAAAAAGGCGAGGGGACAGGGTACGGAAGACCGGGGACAGCAGGCAACAGCAAGGCCATTGCCGCCGGCGTCCCCGGTTCCGCGCTCCGTCCCCCCGCCGTCTAGTAGAACGTCGTGTACGAATCGATGATCCGCGCCCTGCCCTCTTCGGCCACCAGCCGGTCCGCCGACTGGAGCACCGACTGGGCGTGCTTCCGGTCTCCCGAAACCACCGTGACGGCGATCTCGGACCGCTGAAGCAGGTCCTGGTGCGCCGTTTCGGCGGCCGACACGTTGAACTTGGCGTGCAGGCGGTCTTTCAAGCTCTTCACTACCATGCGCTTCTCCTTGAGGGAGGCGCACCCGGGAATGTGAAGCTCCCAGACCACCAGCCCCACGACCATCGCGCGGCCGCCGTGCCCGTCAGGCGTTGCGCGCGGCCTCGGCCGCCGCCGCCGAAGCGGCGGCCGCGCCAGCCAGCGTGCGGGCCACCTCTTCCACGCGGTAGCACTCCAGGACGTCGCCGATCTTGACGTCGTTGAAGTTGCGGATGTTCAACCCGCACTCGAAGCCCTCGCGCACCTCGCGCGCATCGTCCTTGAAGCGCTTAAGGCTTTCCAGCTCGCCCTCGTAGATCTGCACCGCGTCGCGCACGATGCGGATCTTGCCGCGGCGGTCCAGCACGCCGCTGGTGACCATGCAGCCGGCCACCGTGCCCACGCGCGGCACCTTGAACAGCTGGCGGACCTCCGCCGTGCCCAGCATGACCTCGCGCTCCTCGGGCGTAAGCAGCCCCTCCATCGCCGCGCGAACCTCTTCCACCGCCTCGTAGATGATGTTGTAGAGGCGGATGTCGATTTCCTCGCGCTCGGCCACGGCCCGCGCCTCGCCCGTGGGGCGCACGTGGAAGCCGATGACGATGGCGCCCGAGGTGGTGGCCAGCAGCACGTCGGACTCGTTGATGGCGCCCACGCCGCGGTGGATCACCTGCACCCTCACCTCGTTGGTCGACAGCTGCTCCAGCGCGTCGCCCAGGGCCTGGACGGAGCCGTCCACGTCGCCCTTGATCACCAGGTTCAGGTGCGCCTGCTCGCCCTTCGCCAGCATGCGCGACAGGTCCATCAGCTTCACGCCGCGGCTCTTGATGCGCATGCGCTTCTCACGCTCCAGCCGCTGGCGCGTCTGGGCGATCTCGGCCGCGCGGTCGGCTTCCATCGAAATCAGCTGGTCGCCCGCCCCCGGCACGCCGGGAAGGCCCAGGATCTGGACGGGCGTGGCCGGCCCGGCCGTGGCGACCGGCTTGTTGCGCTCGTCGAGCATGGCGCGGATGCGGCCGCTGTACATGCCGCACACCACGTGGTCGCCCACGCGAAGGGTGCCGTTGGTCACCAGCACGGTGGCCACCGGGCCCTTGCCCACGTCCAGCTGCGCCTCGATCACCGTGCCCACCGCGTCGCGGTTGGGGTTGGCGGTCAATTCCTGCAGGTCTGCCAGCAGCAGCACCTTTTCCAGCAGCGCCTCGATCCCCTGCCCCTTCTTGGCCGACACCTCGGCGCTCATCACGTCGCCGCCGAAGTCCTCGAGCACCACCCCGTGCTGAAGCAGGTCCTGCTTCACGCGGTTGGGATTCGCGTCGGGCAGATCGACCTTGTTCACCGCCACGATCAGCGGCACGCCGGCGTTGCGGGCGTGGCTGATGGCCTCGATGGTCTGCGGCATCACCGAGTCGTCGGCCGCCACCACCAGGATGACGACGTCGGTAACTTCGGCGCCGCGGGCGCGCATGGCGGTGAACGCCGCGTGGCCCGGGGTGTCGAGGAAGGCGATGGAGCGGCCGTCCTGCAGCTCCACGTGGTACGCGCCGATGTGCTGCGTGATGCCGCCGGCCTCGCCCGCGATGACGTTGGTCTTGCGGATGTAGTCCAGCAGCGAGGTCTTGCCGTGGTCCACGT
Organism: Longimicrobium sp.; assembly: GCF_036554565.1. Taxonomy (NCBI): domain Bacteria; kingdom Pseudomonadati; phylum Gemmatimonadota; class Longimicrobiia; order Longimicrobiales; family Longimicrobiaceae; genus Longimicrobium; species Longimicrobium sp. The sequence goes on from NZ_DATBNB010000592.1 coordinate 6,488, forward strand.
GGCCCATGACGGTGACCACGGGCGGACGCGGAAGCAGGTCCTCGTCGGCGTCGGCCTCCACGGCCTCTTCCATGTCCGCGCCGTACTCCTCTTCGCGGACGGCCTTGAAGCCGAACTCGTCCAGCAGCTTGGTCTTGCCGTGGTCGACGTGGCCCATGACCGTCACCACCGGCGGGCGCTGCTTCAGGTCCTCGTCGCGGTCGGCCTCGGTGTCCTCCCAGCCCTCGATCTCGTGGAGGACGTCGGCCTCGCTGGGGTCGACG
>NZ_DATBNB010000593.1 GCF_036554565.1 Longimicrobium sp.
GGTGCCGTTTGCGCCCCGGCGATGCTACATTGCCCGCTCACCCGCGACCGATCCAGATGTTCACGACCGAAACCGATGCCGCCGCGCAGCTTGCGGCCGACGCCGAGGCCCTGCGCTCCGCCGGGCACGACCTGATCGACCGCATGGCCGACTACCTGGCCGGCATCGAGTCGCGCCCGGTATCCACCCCGCTTTCCCCCGCCGAGCTGGAGCGCCGCTTCGACGAGCCGCTCCCGCGCGAGGGGCGCCCGGCCGGCGAGGTGTGGGACGACGTGTGGCGCGACGTGGTGGGCAACGCCATCCACTTTGCCCATCCCATGTACATGGGCCACCAGGTGGCCCCGCCCCTCCCCCACGCCGTGCTGGCCGACACGCTGGCGAGCCTTCTCAACCAGTCGCTCGCCGTGTGGGAGATGTCGCCCACGGGCACGCTGGTGGAAGAGCGCGTGGTGCGCTGGCTGGCCGACGCGCTCGGGTTCCCCGCCTCCTCAGCGGGAACGCTGGTGTCCGGCGGCAGCGTGGCCAACCTCACCGGGCTGCTCGCCGCCCGCGAGGCGCGCTTTCCCGGCTGCTGGACGGACGGCGTGGCGCGCACGGCAGACGCTGAGCGGGCGGTGCTCCTCGTCTCCGAGCACTCGCACTACTCCGTGGAGCGGACGGCGGGGCTGATGGGGCTGGGCAGCCAGTCCGTCATCGGCGTGGGCGAGCGCGACGGCAAGATGTGCCCCACGGAACTCGAAGGGGCGATCGACGACCTGCGCCGCGAGGGGCGCATCCCCTTCGCCGTCTCCGCCACGGCCGGTGCGACGGCGATGGGCCTCTTCGATCCCCTGGACCAGATCGCCGACGTCTGCCAGCGCGCGGGGGTGTGGATGCACGTGGACGGCGCGCACGGCGCCTCGTTCGTGATGTCGGACACGCTCCGCCACCTGGTGCACGGCATCGAGCGGGCGGATTCCGTGGCCTGGGACCCTCACAAGATGCTGTGGATGCCCATGTCCACCGGCGCCGTGCTGGTGCGCGACGGCCGGCACCTGGAAGCCGCGTTCCGCCAGAAAGCGCCCTACCTCTTCCACACCCGCCCCGGCGAGGACCGCTGCCGCGACGCGGGGCGGATGACGCTGCAGTGCACGCGGCGCTTCGACGCGCTGAAGCTGTGGGTGGCGCTGCGCCACTACGGCGCCGACCACTTCGCCGGCCTGCTGGAGCGCACCACCGCCACCGCGCGCTCCCTGCAGGACAAGCTGGCCGCCGCCCCGGACTTCGAGCCCATGCACGCGGTGGAAAGCAACATCCTCTGCTTCCGCCACCTGCCGGAATCCGTCCGTGCGATGACGGATGGCGAGGCCGACGCGTTCCAGGCCGAGCTCCGCGCGCGCCTGAATGCGTCGGGCCGGGGATGGATCACCACGACGGTGCTCAACGAACGACGGGTGCTGCGTGTCACTCTCATGAACCCGCGCACCGGCGAAGCGCACCTGGAACGGCTGATGGAGGCGCTCCGGGAGATCGGCCGCGAGCTCGGGGCGGCGTGAGCCGTCGGGGGACCGCTGTGTCCCCCACCGCTGGCGGGTTGCGAACCCCGGCACCGGAAAGAAAATGAATCCCCCCGCGCCTGTCGCGGCGTATTCCTCGTAGTCGTCGAGGTCTCGCACACAAGGGACAGATGGTCGGGCAGGACGTAGTGGCGCGAGGCATGCGAAGGGAAGCGCGCTCCATCCGGTGGCGCGGTACCCGAGCACGCACTTTCATGAGCACAGCCCAACCTCCTCGCAGGCCGGCGAGCGAATCCCCCGCTCGTCCGCTGCATCTCGTCACGCCCGAAGGCGACGACGACCTGCGCCTCGTGGAGCGGATCCGCCAGCGCGACGAGGCTGCGTTCGCGGCGGTGTACGACCGCTGGTCGGACCGGGTGTACGCGGTGGCCTTTCACCTGGTGGGCAACCGCGACGACGCCGAAGAGGTGGTGGAAAAGACGTTCAGCCAGGTGTGGGCCGAGGCCGACCGCTACCACGACGGGCGGGGCTCCGTGGAGGCGTGGATCATCCTCATGGCCCGCAGCCGCGCGCTGGACCGGCTTCGGCTGCTCAAGTCGCGGAGCAAGCGCGAGGAGCGCCTGGACGAGCGGGCCGCGGGCGAGCTCGCGGGCGAGGGCGAGTCGCCGCTGCAGGGCGCCGCCGCGGGCGAACGCCGCGAGATCGTGGACCGGGCCGTGTCGCGCCTTCCGGGCGACCAGGAGCGGGTGGTGCGGATGACCTTCTTCGAGGGGCTGACGCAGCGGGAGATCGCGCACGAGCTGGGAGTACCGCTGGGAACAGTCAAGACGCGCGCGCGCCTGGCGTTTCCCAAGCTGCGAACCCTGCTTTCCGGCCTGCGGGAGCCGGGATGATCACGGAAAACGATCACGCCCGCTGGCGCGCCCTGATGAATGCCGGCCGTCCCGAGGCACTGTCGGACGACGAGCTGGACGGGATGCTGGCGCACGCGGACGAATGCGAAGATTGCGCCCCCGCTCTCCGCGACTTCGCCGCCCGGGCGCTCGCCGCCCAGGCTCCGGCCGTGCGGATGGAGCCCGCGCGGGCGGCGGACGTCCGTCGCCGCGTCCTCGGGGGGACCGCTTTCCGGTCCGCGGAGCCGCGCGCGCGAAGGGGGGGCACCGCGGCCGCCTATCCGGGAGGATGGCTGGCCGCCGCAGCGCTCGTCGTCGCCCTGCTGACGCACCACGCCTTTCACGAACCGCTGGAGGCCGGCTGGCTGGCCGCCGCGCTCTTCGCGCTGCTGGCGCTGGGGCTGGGCTACTACGCCATGCAGCAGCGCCGCCGGATGGCAGACCTGCAGCACCGGCTGGACACGTCCGACGGGTCCGACCGGCCGCGTTGAGTCCCGTCGGAGCACACGAGCAGAGGGGCGGACCGGCATCG
>NZ_DATBNB010000594.1 GCF_036554565.1 Longimicrobium sp.
AGCTACCTGGGCTTTCCGCTGGGCGACCCGTCGGCCTCGCAGGACGCCGCGGCGGCCACGGCCGCGTATCGCGTGCTGCTGTTCCAGTTTCCCGCGCAGAAGACGACGCTGGACGACACCTACGCGCTGACGATGGCGTCCATCCCCGACGAGCGCGCGCGCGAGGCGGGACGGCTGATCGGCGAGCAGGCCGCGGCGGCGGCGCAAGCGGCGGGGGGAATCGATTCCACGGTCGCGCAGGTGCCCTACCGGCCGCGCACCACGCCGGGCGAGTGGATCGGGGCCGCGCTCCCCGTGCTGCAGCCGTACTGGGCGGCCTTTCGCCCGTGGGCGGCGCCGAGCGTGGAGGCGCTGCGCCCGCCCCCGCCCCCCGCGCTGAACAGCGAGCGCTGGGCGCGCGACTACGAAGAGGTGCGGCGCGTGGGCGGACGCACGAGCACGGAGCGCACGCCGCTGCAAACGCTGATCGCGCGCTACCGCGAGATGCCGGACCTGGCGCCCTCGCTGCGCACCATCGCCGAGGCGCCTGGGCGCAGGCCGGTGCAGAACGCGCGCATGTTCGCGCTGCTGCAGATGGCGATGGACGACGCGACGCAGGCGATGGCCGTGGCCAAGATGCACTACAACTTCTGGCGCCCCATCACCGCCATCCGCAACGGCGCGGAAGACGGCAACGACGCCACGGCGCCGGACGCCGGCTGGGTGCCGCTGCTGGTGACGCCCAACTTCGCCGAGTATCCGTGCGGCCACTGCACCTACGCGGCGGCGGTCGCCGAGGTGATGAAGGCCGAGGTGGGGCCGCGGCCTCCGATGGGCGTGCGCGTCAGCTCGCAGTCGCTTCCCAACGCGGTCGTGCAGGTGCTGCCCACGTGGGACGAGTGGGTGCAGCAGGTGTCGGACTCGCGCATCTACGGCGGCGTGCACTACCGCTTCAGCAACGAGGCGGGCGAGTGGGTCGGCAGCCGGGCCGCGCGCATGGTACTGGACAAGGCGATGAAGCCGCTGCCGGCGCGGGCCCGGGGCCGCTGAGCCGGGCGACCGGTTCCCGTTCACACTCTGCCCTGGGATGAACCGATGCGCACGACGCTGATCCTGCACATCACCGCCGGAAGCCTGGCGCTGATTTCGGGCTACATCGCGCTCTTCGCGGCCAAGGGGGCCCGGGTCCACCGGGGGAGCGGCGCCGTGTTCGTCTACGCGATGCTGGCGATGTCGATCTTGGGGATTGCGGTCGCGGCGGGGCGGGGCGTGGCGCCGGCCATCAACATTCCCGCGGGGCTGCTGTGCTCGTACCTGGTCGTCACGGCGCTGACGGCGGTCCGCCCCGTGGACGCGGCCACCCGCTGGCTGAACGCCGGCGCCATGCTGGTGGCCATCGGCGTGAGCCTGACGAGCCTGACGTTCGGGATCCAGGCGGCCGCCCACGGCGGAACGAGGAACGGCATGCCCGCGTTCCCGTTCTTCATGTTCGGCATCGTCGCGCTGCTGGGGAGCGCGGGTGACCTGCGGATGATCCGCTCAGGCGTTCCGCCGCGGGGATCGGCGCGCATCGCGAGGCACCTGTGGCGCATGTGCTTCGCGCTGTTCATCGCGGCGCTGTCGTTCTTCATAGGCCAGGCAGACGAGTTTCCGAAAGCGCTGCGCATCCCCCTCCTGCTCGCCATTCCCGTGCTGGCGCCGGTGGTGTCGATGGCCTACTGGGTGTGGCGTATCCGCTCGCGTCCGCCCGTCCGCAGGGCCGTGATCGCCCGGGCAGCCGCGGGCGCCGGCCTGGCGTGAGGCCCTGGCAGAACGGCATTTCACGCAGAGGACGCAGGGGAAACGAGAGAGGACGCAGAGAAAAGATCGTGTTTTCTCTGCGTCCTCTCCGTTCCCTCCGCGCCCTCTGCGTGAAACGTTTTTCACCCGTCGTCTTGCGCGATTCCATGCGACCTTCTAGTTAGGAGGACGTTTCTCGACCGCTCATCGCCGCCGCCGCACGCTCATGACCGCCGCGCCAGAACAGCCCCACAACCCGCTGCACGGCGTAACGCTCGAGCGGATGCTGACCGAGCTGGTGGACCACTTCGGGTGGGAGGCGATGGGGCAGCGCATCGCCATCCGCTGCTTCACCGCCGATCCCAGCATCGGCTCCAGCCTCAAGTTCCTGCGCAAGACGCCGTGGGCGCGCGAAAAGGTGGAGGGGATGTACCTCTACATGCTCCGCGAAAAGGCCAGGCAGGCGCGGCGGGGTTCCTCACCCAAGGCATCCCCCGAGGGATGATCGAGCTTCGCCTCCTGGAGCCCGGCGACGCGGACGTGCTCGGGCGCGTGGCCGACGGCGTGTTCGACTACGCGGTGGATCCGCGCTGGACCACGGAGTTCCTCACGGACCGCCGGCACCACATGATCGTGGCGCGGGACGAGGGCGTGGTGGTGGGGATGATCTCGGCGGTGGACTACGTGCATCCGGACAAGGCCCCCCAGCTCTGGATCAACGAGGTGGGCGTCGCCCCCTCGCACCAGCGGCGCGGCATCGCGCGGCGTCTGATGGAGGCCATGCTGAAGCACGGGCGGACGATCGGCTGCACGGAGGCGTGGCTGGGCACGGAGGAAACCAACGTGGCCGCGCGCGGGCTGTACGAGGGCGTGGGGGCGCGGGGGGAGCCGTTCGTCCTCTACGCCTTTCCGCTGCGGGAGCCAGGCGTGGCGGAGGGAGAATGACAGAGCGCCCCGCATCCGGTTGGATGCGGGGCGCTCTCACGTGGTGCGGATGCGGCTAGCGGAAGGCCGCCACCGTGGCCGCGGTGGTGTTGAGGACCCGCGCGTTGTCTTCGTTGGTGGTGGTGCCCATCACCTCACCCGTGGCC
>NZ_DATBNB010000595.1 GCF_036554565.1 Longimicrobium sp.
GGGGGGCGAGGGCAGCCGGGGACTGCACGGCCCGTGTCGAAACGCCTCCTCGCCCACCAGGCCTCTGCGTGAGGCCGCTGTTCAGCAGGAAGTGCCGGGGCTCAATCCGCCTCGGGTCATCCACGTCATCCAGGTAAGCGCAGATGTCCGAGCAGTCCCCGGGTGTGCAGGAGCCCGCCGCCGACTCCGCCGGTTCAACCGTGGACCAGGCGGTCGCGGAGGGCGGCGCGTACGAGGTGCTGCGCCGCCGGCTGACCGAGCAGGGCACGCGGCTGCGCGACATCGCCGGCGCGCTCAACGAGCAGCGGCTGGCGGAGTTCGGGGACAGCCGGCTGGAGGTGATCGGACGCCTTCGCATCCACACCGAAAACAACTGCATCGGCCGCGACATCGTTCCCGTCGGCGGCCTGCTGCTGTTCGGCTACAACGTCTTTTTGGGGCTCAAGACCACCACCCGCGTGGAAGACGTGTTCGGCCTGTACCGCCTGGTGGAGGGCCCGGACGGGTTCGACGTGGAGGGCGTGGCGCTGGCCGGCAGCTTCCTGGGCGACCCCGCGTTCGTCCGCGACTTCGACGAGCTGTACGCCTACTACAAGAACGCGCGCCTGCTTCAGCTGGACGTAGCCGGCGGCAAGCTGCTGGCTGCCTTCCAGATCGGCGAGCGCAGCACCGACGTGCGCGTCTTCCGCTGGGCCATCTCGCCTGCCGGCGACGTCACGTACATGGACGCCCGCGGCGACCGTGACCTGACGTTTCCCCCGCCGTTCGACTTCGAGTGGACGCGGGCGGGGCGCGAGCACACCGTCACCGGGCGCTTTCCCCACCTGAACGTGCTCGACACGCTGTTCGTGGAAACCACGGGCGGCGACCTGACCATCAAGGTCGAGAACAACACCGAGTCGGGGGAGGGCATCCACAGCGAGCCGGTGGATGAAAAGACGCAGTCGCTGGACGACGCTACGTTCGACTTTGCCCGCGTGGGATCGCTGGTGCTGCTGAAGGTGCTGCCGTACCGCGAGACCGTTTGGCGCGGCTTCGTCTACAACACCATCAGCGGACGCATCGACCGGGTCGACGCCATCGTACAGGCGTGCGTGCAGCTGCCCGAGGACCACGGGATCATCTTCCCGGGCGGCTACTACCTGCAGAACGGCGAGCACAAGGCGTTCGACGCGCGGATGGACGGCATGCGCTTCCAGCGCGCGATCCGCTCGCCCAACGGCGAAGACGTGATGTACGTCTTCTACGAGCACGAGGCCGGCAAGTCGGCACTCTTCGTCTACAACCTCATCCAGCGCAAGCTGCAGAACCCGCTGTTCGGCCACGGCCACGCCGTGCTGGGCGACGGCCGCATGGTGCTGTTCCACGCCGAGGGCGAAGAGCCCACGCGCGTGCACCCCATGCAGATCTGGCAGACGCCCTTCGTCTCCGACGAGCACGCCGCTGCCCGTCCCCCCGGCGCCACCTTCATGGGCCGCCTGGGCAACGCCGAGCTGGTGCGGGGCATCTCCAGCCTGTTCGAGCTGGCGCGGGAGATCGAGAGCCCGGAAGTGTCCGTGCAGCGCTACCGGCTGCTCACCCGCAACACCCGCCGCCTGTTCGACGCGCACCACTGGCTGGACGCCGCCGACAGCCGGGGCGCGGGCGCCGTGCTGCACGAGATCGCCGCCACCAGCGAGTCGGTGCTCGACGAGTTCGAAAAGGTAGAGGGCATCCGCCGCCAGTCCGAGGCGGCGATGGCGCAGGCGCGCGACGAGCACGCGGCGCTCCTCTCCCGTCTCGTTCCCGAGGACTGGAAGCAGGTGCAGGAGTTCGTCGACGCGCTGAACGAGATCACCCGCCAGCGCGGCCGCCTGCTCACCATCCGCGAGCTGCGCTACGTCGACACGGCCGCGATCGATGCGATGGGCGCCGAGCTGCAGGCCCAGCACGAGCGCGTCGGCGCGGCCACGGGCGAGTTCCTGGCCGGCGACAAGGCGCTCGCGCCCTTCTCCGAGCGCCTGGCGGTGCTGGACGCCGACGCGCAGAAGGCGGAGACGGCCAAGGGAATCGGCGAGGCGGTGGCGGCGCTGGAAGCCATGTCCGCCGACCTCGACATGCTGTCGGAACTGATGGCGTCGCTCAAGGTGGA
>NZ_DATBNB010000596.1 GCF_036554565.1 Longimicrobium sp.
GCATCGGCGCGCGCCAAAAGCAAAGGGGCGGGCCCGTGTTCCGGGCCCGCCCCTGGCGATGCCGTACGCGGCGTCGTGTGCTCGATCAGTCCAGCAGCGGCGCGATCAGCTGGGCGAAGTTGTTGCGCGCCCGGTTCAGGCGGCTCTTCACGGTGCCCAGGTTGGTGCTGGTGATCTCGGCGATCTCCTCGTACGTCTTGCCCTCCATCTCGCGCAGGACGAAGACGGTGCGGTGGTGCTCGGGAAGCTGGTCGACCGCCGAGTCCACCTGGCTCTTCAGGTGGCGCTTCCGGAACAGGTCGTCCGGCCGGTAGGTGTTGTCTTCCCACTCCAGCGGACGCGTGTCGGCGTCGCGGTTCTTCATCAGCGTCTGGAAGAGCACCAGCGGGTTGCGCGAGCGGTTGCGCAGCTCGTTCTTGGCCAGGTTCGACGCGATCGTGTAGATCCAGGTCGAGAACTTCTTGCTCTGGTCGAAGCGGTGAATGTGCCGGTACACGCGGATGAACGTTTCCTGCACCAGGTCTTCGCCGCGCTCACGGTCGCCCGTGGTGCGGTAGACGAAGTTCAGCAGGCGGTTCTGGTAGCGCTCCACCAGTTCGCCGAACGCCAGCCGGTCGCCCTCCAGGTGCGCGGCGACCACCCCGCTGTCGTCCAGCTGCTTCAGGCGCTCTCGCGGAGAAGGCTGCCTGGCCTCGCGGTCGCGATCGTTGACGAGGAGTTTCAGCATACGTTGGGTCTCCAGGGGTGGTTTAACCGGACGGGCGGCTGCGCCGCTCCCTCGTAGGGCACGTGCCGTACCCCGGGCCGTCGTGGGATTGGATGCGGCGGAAATCCGCATGGTTGCAAGGCTTCCGCACTTTCCCGCCGCTGCCGCCTCCCCCGCGTCCGTCCCCCCGGGGGGACAGTCGGTGCGAGGGAGTGACACCCGCCGCGTGTCGGCGTGACATCCGCGTGGCCGTACAACGTCCGTCCCCGCCCCACTCTGACGGTCAGTGGCCGAACACGAACCCGGCGGCGTACAGCAGCGTGCAGATGGTCTTGGCGTCGGTGATCTCGCCATCGCGAACCATGCGCAGCGCCTCGGACATGGGCAGCTTGACGGTTTCCATGAACTCGTCGGCGTCGTACTCCGTTTCGCCGGCGGTCAGGTCCGTGGCCAGGAACAGGTGAATGCGCTCGTCGGTGAAGCCGGGCGTCGTCCAGATGGAGGTCAGGGGGCGCAGCGTGCCCGCCTCGAGACCCGTTTCTTCGCGCAGCTCCCGGCGCGCGCATTCTTCCCAGGGTTCGCCGGCGCGGTCGGGGCGCCCGGCGGGCACTTCGTACAGGTAGCCGCCGGATGCGTAGCGGTACTGCCTGACGAGCACGATCTGCGGGTCCGGTCCGTGGGGGTCGCTCAGCACCGGCAGTACCGCCGAGGCGCCGGAGTGGCGGATCATCTCCATCTCGCCGGTGGACCCGTCCGGGAAGCGGACAGTGTCCACCCCCAGGTCCACGATGCGCCCGCTGTGCACCGGCCGTCGGTTGATGAGCCCCGGTTCGGTCCCGCGTTCTCCGTCTGCCATCCGTTTCTCTCTACGCTGAAGATGATGGAGGAACGCCGCCAGCGGTATGGGCGCTGAACGGCGTTAACTGGATCCTAATCGGGTGTGGGTGCCCTGCTGCGCGCCACTGCCGGGCGGTGAGGGAGAATTCGAGTGTGCTTCGGCCGGCACTGGCGCATGCCGCGGGGCCCCCCATCCCCAGCCCTTCCCCCGCAAACTGCGCGGGGGAAGGGAGCCAGCCCGGTGCGCTTCGGTCGGTGCCGAGTTTCGCCGACTGTCCTGGCAGGCTTCGGTGTGGTTCGATCGGTCCGGCGCATTCCCCGGCTGCCCTCTCCCCCGGCCCCTCTCCCGCAAGCGGGAGAGGGGAGAATTCGATCCCACTCCGGCTGGGGTGGCGCGCTCGACCGGGGTGTACCCCCTCTCCCACGCTGTTTGTGGGAGAGGGTGGCACGCGTGTCAGCGCGGCCGGGTGAGGGCCCCACGGCAGCCGGGGCCTCGGATTCAGTGACCGCTGCCGCGCCCGGCGCGTGCCGTGCGCTTGCGCCTCCGACGCGCGTCAACGCAGCAGGTGCGCGGGATCGACAACCTGCACGGGCCCTACGCCCAGCGCCTCCAGCGGCTCCCGGAGCCGTGCGGCGTCGCCGACGATCACGACGGCGGCGCGGTCGGGCATCAGGCGGCGCCGGGCGGTTTCGCGCACCTCCTCGCGGCTGACGGCCACCAGCCGGTCGCGGTACGTCTGGTAGTAGTCGTCGGGGAGATCGAAGGTGGCGATGGTGCTCAGCTTCCCGGCGATGCCCTCCGTGGTCTCCATCCCCAGCGGAAAGATGCCCGCCAGGTAGCTGCGCGCGTTGTCGATCTCGTCCTCGGGGACCAGTTCCTCCTGCAGCGTGCGCATGTCGCGCAGGATCTCGCTGACGGAGTGCGCGGTGCCCTCGACCTGGATGGCCCCGCCCACGTGAAAGGTGCCCGGCAGCCTGCGCATTCCGAAGCTGGAGCTGACGCTGTAGGTGTAGCCCAGCCGCTCACGGAGATTCAGGTTCAGTCGCGACGAAAAGGTGCCGCCCAGCATGGCGTTCAGCACCGTGACGGCAAAGAAGTCGTCCGTCGTCCGCGGCACGCCCACGTGCCCCACCCGCACCTCGCTCTGCACCGCGCCGGGACGGTCGGCCAGGAGGATGGTGGTTTCGTGCAGCCGGTTGTGCGTCTCCGGCGCGCGCGGGGGCGGCACGGTGCCCGTCCACCCGCCGAAGTGCTTCTCCGCCAGGCGCACCACCTCGTCCAGCGTCAGGTCGCCGCCCGCGCACAGCCGGGCCCCGCCGGGGCGGAAGTGCGATTCGTGGAACGCCGCCGTGTCGGCCCGCGCCAGCGTAGACAGCGTTTCGGCCGACCCGCTCAGCCGGCGCGAAAAAGGGTGGGCCTCGGGGAAGATGAACTTCGTCGCCAGCTCGTCCGCCAGCCCGGACGGGTCCGCGCGGCGCGCCGCCAGCGAGGCCAGCCGCTCGTCGCGGATGCGCTGCACCTCGTGCTCGGGAAAGGTGGGGCGCATCACCAGGTCGGCCGTCACCTGCATCGCCTCGTCGGCCCGGGCGCGCAGGCCCGTAAAGCCGACGAGGGTGTTGTCCCACGAGCTGGTGCTGTCCAGCACCAGCCCCAGCTCGTCTACCCGCTCGGCAATCGCGGCGGCGTCGCGTTCGCCGGCGCCGGATTCCAGCAGGCCCGAGGTGAAGGAGCTCAGCCCGGCGCGGTCCTCCGTTTCGGAGAGCCCGCCGGCCGGGATCACCAGGTCGATGGTGACCAGCGGAAAGGCGTGCCTTTCGGCCACCAGCACCTGCAGCCCGTTCGCCAGCGTCGCGCGCTGCACGGCGGGAAAGTGAAAGGGCCGCAGCGGCCCCGGCGCGGGGGGACGGGCGCGGTCCAGCACGGCGGCGGGCGCGGTCATGCGGCCTCCGGCGCAGCCTGGGGAACGTACGTCAGCACCACGCGGTTCTCCCCGGAAAGGTACTCGTTCACGAATCGGCGCACGTCGGCGGCGGTGACGGCGCGGTAGCGATCCAGCTCGGT
>NZ_DATBNB010000597.1 GCF_036554565.1 Longimicrobium sp.
GCACGGGGCGGCGTTCGATGGATACCTCTTCGCGCTCCACCGGAACGAGCTTGCGCACCTGCTCGGTCTCGACGCGCTTGGTGACCCCCACCTCGCCCGCCTCTACCCACCGCGTGTTGACGTCCAGCTCCTCGTGCGAAACGACGACGCGCACGTCCTCGCCGCCGGAATGCGCGGCGGGCTGGCCGGCCGCGCCGGGAGCGACGGCCCCGGCGCGGTCTACCGGAAGCAGCCCCAGGTCTGCGCTGGAGAGCGACTTCAGGTTCACGCGCCGGACGTTGGCATCCAGATCCGCATGGCCGATGGGCACGCGCAGCGTCCGCATCTGTTCGTTCGGCGCCAGCTCCTTTACCACCTGCACCAGGATGAAGTGAACCGCCATCGACCCGGGCTCCACCAGCAGGTCTTCCACCGTCCCCGCCAGGGTGCCGTCGGCCGTGTGCACCTCCCACCCGCGCGAGTCGGCGTGTCCGTCCGCGACGGCGCCATCCAGCTCGCTGAGCCGCCGGACCGCTCCATTCCCCTGTGTCGTCATCTCCACTCCCGCAAAGGGCCGAGGCTCGGCCGTTGATCATTTCCGTCGCACGCGGAGAAGCCGCGCTAGTAATCCCGCCGGCGCCCGCTGAAGAGGATGCGCAGCGCGGCGATGGCTCCGAAGAACAGGCCCGCGCCGCCGCCCACCATCACCCCGAACATCCCGGACCAGATGGCATCGCCGTTCTGCTGGTATCCGATCACGCCACCCGCGATGCCGCCCAGCACGCCCCACCCGATCACGTGCCGGAGCACCGCGAACAGCGCGCGCACCATCAGCACCGCGAAGTTCGCTCCCGCCTCCACGTACGGCCGCATGTCCTCCGCCACCTCGCGCGGATCGCGCCCGGCGTACGGCGGCGGGGGGGCATCGAACCCCGCCGGCGTCCTGCGCGGGCGTCGGGGCGCCATCTCGACGGGCGCTCGCGGTGCGTCGCCCCGGCTGGGCGCAGGCGCCCTCGGAGGGACGGGTCGAGAGCGGCGGGCCTGCTCTTCCGCCTGGCAGCGGGGGCACTCGGCGGAGGCCAGGAAGCCGATCTCCTTGCCGTGCACGCGGCACCAGAAGCGCAGCGGCGTGCCGCAGACCTCGCATTCCCCGCCTACGGCCTCGTCGTGCTCAACCCCGCAGTTGGGACACCGCTCGATGACGCGCGTCACCCGCCCTCCCCCGTGGAGGCATCCACCGGCTCGGGGTAGACCTCGCGCACCAGCTCCGGCGGAATGAACAGGCGCCGCACCTCCGGCAGCTCGCCGCGCACCCACCGCGCCACGACGGGCACCCGCTCGTATGGACCGAACACCTCGCGCGGCAGGCGGTGCGAAAGGGTGTTGATGGTGAGCACGGGGTGCGCGGCCCAGGCCGGGAACACGGCGAATCGCTCCTCCACGTGGTCGTGCCCGCGCAGCATGCGGCCGACCGGACGGCCCAGCCGTGTCGCCAATTCGCAGAAGGCCGCGAAGTCCTCGCGCCCGAACTCGCTTCCGCGCGTGGTGCGATTGGGAATGCGCTTCCGTGCCCGCGGGTGCGCCCGCAGCCACACGAAGTCGGTCAGCACCCGCGGATCGTTCCAGTTGCCGCTCTCCGCCAGCTCGGGATGAAGATCGGTGTGGGGAATGCCGGCGTGCGCCACCAGCAGCCCGTCGGGAAAGAACAGGGCCCGCGGCGCGCGGCGGAAGAAGCGGATGATCAGCTTGCCCAGCCGCTCGGCCCAGGGGTGCCCGGCGGCGCACTGCTCGTTCAGCCAGCCGGTGAAGTCCGACGGAAGGACGGACGACTGGAAGCGCCCCTGACCGTACGACAGCGCCTCGTCGTGGTTGCCCGCGAGCACGACCACGCGCATGGGCCCCTGCAGCATCAGCTCGAAGATGCGCAGCACCACCTCCGCCGCGTGCACGCCGTCGTCGAAGAGGTCGCCGAGGAAGACGATGCGCGCGTCGGCGCCGCCGCCGCTGCGGTCCACGTGCTGCAGCGCGGCCTCCAGCGCCAGCAGGTCGCCGTGCACGTCGCCCACGAACCACACCTCGCCCAGCGGCCAGTCGTCGCCGATCTGGATGGCCTGGTCGTCGGGGCCGGCGGCGTACTCCTCGAAGGCGGTGCCGAGCGGCCCCCCGCCTGCCAGCCGCTCCTCCATCGCCGCGATGATGCGCTCGGCCCGCTCCCCGGAGGGGGGATTCGCGACCGCCGCGCGCACCGCGTTCCAATCCAGCGACCGCACCTCCAGCACGTTCACCGAAGCGGTCTCGGCGGACGCGACGGGTGCGGCCGGCGGCGGCGAGGAGTCCGGCGCGGGCGGCGGTGGATCTGCCGCGGGCGCGGCTGCCGAATCCGCGGCCGGGGCCACGTCGGGCTGCCCGCCGATCCCCTCCGTTTCCACCGTCGGGGCGGTCACCGCGTCCGAGCCTTCGGCCGGGGCGTCGGCGGACGTGGATTCCTCGGCTCCAGGATGTTCCTCGTTCTCCATCAAAGCTCGTTCTCCACGCGCAGTCGCAGGCGGGTGGGGCCGATGGTGATCACCGCGCCCTCGGGGAGCGGGGCGGGTGCATCGCCCAGCGCCGCGCCGTTCAGAAAAGTCGGGTTCCTGGCCCCGGGCGCGGGGGCGATGCTCCAGCCCCCGTGCACCAGGTCGCGGGCCAGGTGGAACTGGGGCTCCGCCGCGTACACGTGGTCGTCACCCGCAAACGTCTGCAGCAGGTGCTTGCCGATGGCCGTGTCCACCCCCACGCTCAGCCGCTTGGTCGTGGCTTCGGACACCAGCGCCAGCTTGCCGGCGCGGGTGAAGCCACACGCCTCGCACCGGCGCGTGGCATCGTCCTCGTGCACG
>NZ_DATBNB010000598.1 GCF_036554565.1 Longimicrobium sp.
CGCCGAGCTGGGGGGCAAGGCCGACACCGCCGACGTGACGGTCGTTGCCCTGGCGGGCAACTGCGCCGACGCGGGCGGCACCCCCGAGCTTGCCGTGGGCGGCTCGTACACGCGCCACGGCGCCGCGGCTGCAATCCTCTGCCTGAGCGGCGCCGCGACGGGGGCCGAGTACACGCTGATCTCCCACTTTGGCTCCGAGAGCACCACCGCCACGCTGGGGCTGCGCTTCGACCCGGTCGGCATTTCGCCGCCCACCGGTCCGCCCAGCCCCTCCGTCTCGTTCTCCACCGCCGCGGTGCAGGATGCAGCCGGCGACGGCGGGTTCCACCTGCGCCTGAACGAGCGCGCGGTGCCGGGGCTGACGGCGCTGCTTCCCGCCGCGCGGCAGGCGTACGCGCGAACGCGCTCCGGCGCGCGGATGTCCACGGCCGAACAGTCCGCCCCCGCCGTGGGCACGCTGCTGAAGCTGAACGTGGGACTGGAGTTCTGCACCAAGCCCGACTACCGTACGGGCCGGGTGGTGGCGGTGAGCACCCGCGCGCTGGTGGTGGCCGACACGGCCAACCCCGTCAACGGCTTCACCGACGCCGACTACCAGCACGTGGCGGCCACCTTCGACACGCTGGTGTACCCGATCAACGCCGCGGCCTTCGGGGCCCCGGCCGACGTGGACGGCAACGGACGCTCGCTCATCTTCTACACCCGCGCGGTGAACGAGATGACGCCGAAGAACGCCGGCTACGTGGTGGGCGGGTTCTTCTACGGCCGCGACCTGTTCCCGCAGAAGGATGATCCCAACTTCGGGGGCGCCTGCGCCGGCAGCAACCTGGCCGAGATGTTCTACATGCTGGTGCCGGACCCCACCGGCGCGGTGAACGGCAACATCCGCTCGGCGAACTACGTGCGTGGCAGCACCGTGGGGGTGCTGGCGCACGAGTTCCAGCACCTGATCAGCGCCTCTCGCCGGCTGTACCTGGTGCCCGGCATCGACGGAACCGACTGGAACGAGGACGCGTGGCTGAATGAGGGGCTCAGCCACATCTCCGAGGAGCTGCTGTTCTATCACCGGGCCCAGCGGCAGCCGCGGTCCAACATCGGCGGCGAGGCGCTGTCGGGCCCGCTGAGCGCCGCGTACCTGGAGTTCCAGGAGTCGAACACCGATCGCTTCGGCGAGTGGCTGAAGCAGCCGGAGCAGAATTCCACCCACGACGCGGCCGGAGGAGACGACGCCGACCTGGCCACCCGCGGCGCCAGCTGGGCGTTCCTGCGCTATGCGGCCGACCGGCGCAACGGAAGCGACAACGCGCTCTGGTACTCGCTGGTCAACAACACCACCGTCGGGTTCCAGAACCTGCGCGAGCGGCTGGGCGCCGAGCCGGTGGAGTGGATGCGCGACTGGGCGGTCTCGGTGTACACCGACGACACCGGGCTGAACGTGCCCGCCATCTTCCGGCAGCCCAGCTGGAACTTCCGCTCGCTGTACACGGCCGACGTCGGCAAGTATCCCCTGTTCACCCGGCCCCTGAGCAGCGGGCAGGCGGTGGACGTGACGCTGGTGGGCGGCGGGGCGTCGTACCTGCGCGCCGGGGTGGCGGGCGGGCTCAAGGCATCCGTCACCGTGGGTTCCAGCGGGGCGCTTCCCGGCACGCTGAGCGTGACCGTCGTGCGTACGAAGTAGCTGGCGTGCGCGCCGGCCCCCCGGGTCGGCGCGCCCCTGTCATGGCCGCGGCTGCCGCCGCGTTGTACGGTGTGCGTCCGGGTTCCGCCGGCGCACCGCCCCTTTCTCCCGTTCCGAAAGCGTGTTCATGAAGCGCTTAATGGTGTTCTTCCTGGCGGCGGCGCTGGCCGCGTGCGACCCCCCCACCGCGGGCAACGCGGGGATCGCCACGGTGCAGCTGTCGCCGGACGACCGCACCCTGGCGGTGAACGAATCGCTGACGCTCACCGTGGTGGTGCGCGACGTGAACGGCGACGAGCCCGACGACGACCGCCGCTCTGAGGTGGAGTTCGCGTCCGCCAACCCCGCCGTGGCTACCGTGAGCGCGGACGGCGTGGTGACGGGCAAGTCGCCGGGCACGGCCACCATCACCGCCACGCTCGAGGAGAAGAGCGGCACGGTGGTGGTGAACGTGGCGGCGGCCCCGGCGGCGTGCGGCCAGGGCGGCGCCGTCCGCTCGCTCGGGGTGGGCGAGGCGGTGGTGCTGGGGGGCGTCACCGCGTCGGCGATCTGCCTGGACGGCGGGGCGGCGGGCAGGGACTACGTGGCGGTGCCCTTTCACAGCGGCAACGAGGGCGACTCGCCGTTCGGCGTGAATTTCGACACCGACCGCACCGTGGGCATCAACGCGCCGTCGCTGGCGCCCTCGCCGGCGCTGGCGGGTGGCCTGCGGGAGGATGAGGACTTCCACGCCCGCCTTCGCGAGCAGTCTGCCGAGGCGCTGGGCCGCTACCGCGACGCGGCGCTTTCGGTGTCGCCCCGGCGGGGCGGCCGCGGCGGGGGCACGGGGCCGCGCCTCACCCTGAACCTTCGTTCGCCCTCGGTGGGCGACCAGGTGACGGTGAACACGTCGCTGGAATCCTGCAAGAACCCCAAGAACGTAACGGCTCGCGTGGTGGCGATCAGCGAGCGCAGCATCGTGCTGGCCGACGTGGCCAACCCCGCCAACGGGCTGACGGACGACGATTACCGCTCCCTCGCGGTGGGCTTCGACACGCTCGTCTATCCGGGCGTCACGAACGCGTTCGGCACGCCCGAGGACCTGGACGGCAACGGCAAGGCCATCATCCTGTACACCAAGGCGGTGAACGAGCTGACGGAGCCCGGCACCTCGTCGTACGTAGGCGGATACTTCCACCCGCGCGACCTGTTCCCCACCAGCGACCGCGACGGGCTGGCCGCCTGCGCCACGACGAACTACGCCGAGATCTTCTACATGCTGGTGCCCGACCCCTCGGGCAGCATCGCCGGCACCGCGTTTTCGCGGGAGACGATCCTGCAGACGACGCTGGGAACCGTCGCGCACGAGTTCCAGCACCTGATCAACGCGTCGCGCCGGCTGTACGTGGTAGAAACCTCCATCTGGAACGAGGCTACGTGGCTGAACGAAGGACTCAGCCACATCGCCGAGGAGGTGGTGTTCTACCGCGCCCTGGGGCTCACGCCGCGCCGCAACCTGAGCTCGGCAGAGGTGCAGTCGACCAGCCGGGCGCTGGCCGCATACCGTACGTACATGGACCAGAACATCCGCCGCTACACGCGCTTCCTGCAGGAGCCGAGCTCGGAATCGCCCTACGACACCACCGAGGCCGGGGCCAACGACCTGCCCACGCGCGGCGCCTCGTGGGCGTTCCTGCGGTATGCGGCCGACCGCCGCGGGGGCGACGACGCGGTGCTGTGGCGCGACCTGGTGGACACCGACGTGATCGGCCTCGCCAACCTGCAGCAGGCGCTGGGGCGCGATCCGCGCGAGTGGATCCGCGACTGGACGACGTCGGTGTACACGGACGATTTCGTGGCCACCGAGGCGCGGTTCCAGCAGCCCAGCTGGCGGTTCCGAACCTTCTTCAACACGTTCCCGCTGGTCACGCAGCCGTTGACGGACGGCTTCAGCAAGCAGCTGGCGAGCGGA
>NZ_DATBNB010000599.1 GCF_036554565.1 Longimicrobium sp.
ATACAAACGCTTGTAGTGCGGCCTGGAACGGTTTCTCGCGAAGCAGGCCCACATCCTCGGCGAACATCGTGAACATGGCGCGCATCAAGAAACGCGCGACACGCTCTCCATCCATCCCACGCCCTTCCAGCGACGCCGAGAGCTTCGCCAGTTGCTCCGCCACCTCGCGCGTAACGGCCCGGCCGCGGATGGCGGGATTCAGAGACTCCGGGTTCTCCCATACGGCGCGGAGAAACTCAATGTCTCCCTCGCTTCGCCAAAGCGTCCGCAGGTCAATGCGGCGCGCTGCATTGACGCCGCCATAGCTCCCGCCCCAGCGGTCGTACACCAGCAGCGTGCGCGCGACGTTCATTACCATCAGGTACGGCGGTGGGCCGTGCGCCACGTCCCCAGCATAGCCCTTGGCCTGGCCGTACGCCGCACCGAGCACGCGGTCGGCACCCGCGCCCGCATCGGTATGTTTGGCTTCGAGGATGAAGTGCCCTCGGCGGTACAGGTCGATGCGGTTTGTGGTGTCCTTGCCCGTGCGCCGGTCGGTGGTGGTTACCGGGTACTCGAACTCGTACCCGGACCCGCGCGGCTGGGGGACTGTTACGCCCAGCGCCGCGCAGAACTCGGTGACGTACGGCTGGAAGTTGGCGCGCTCGGCGGCGGGAACGGCGTCCCACTTTTCGGCGAGGGCGCGGAGTGCGGGGCTCTGTGGATGCACGATGATGTACGGAGAGCGGGCGCGGCGGGAAGGGGCGCGCTAGGGATGCGCCGTTTCCGGAACTTACGACGCCCCCATCCCGATCTCCAAATCCTCCGTATCAAAGGTGCTTCAGGAACTCTGCGCCGCCCACACGCTGCCCGCGAAGCACGTCGAGCACGATCTCTCCCTCGCGCGGATGCTCCAGGACCACATTCTCCTGGAACTGCCACGCCGAACCCGGCTGGTTGGCATCCGCCGGATCGACGAAGTGGACGTAGGCGCGGCTTTCCCACGCTGCGCGCGTGCAGGCCGCGAGCGCGTCCGCGAGCCAGGGCAGGTCCGCGTGCTGCTCGCGCGCCAGCGCCACCAGCCAGGCGGGATCGTACGGCTTCCAATCCATTCCGTCAGCGCCGGCAGTCAGAGAGTTCAGCGCGCGGTCGATAGTCCAGCAGCGACTCTCCCTGGATCACGGGTCCTGGATGGAGCACCAGATTTCGACGGTGCCCGACCCGCTCTGGGGATCGAAGCGCTCGTCGTAGCGCTCGAACTCGGGGGTGTTGGCCATCCGATAGCCGGACCGGGGCAGCCATTGGTGCCAGATGGCGTCCCACGTGGAGTGCAGCGTGGACACATGCCCGTGGTGCAAGAACACGGCGTAGCGTTGCGCGGGGATGCGCATCCGTCCGTACTCGGGCGGAAGCGCATCCAGCGACGCTACCTCGACGCCACACATGTACTCGAACCTCTGCTCGTCGGGCCAGGCGCCGCACATCACGCCGTACGTGGTTGCGCCCTGCTGGCCGGGCACGGGCACCATCCGCACGAACTCGTCCCACTGTGCCACCATGCTCGCCTGCGCATCGCGATAGGAATGCATGCGTCGCAGGCCGCCCAGCAGCATGGCGAGCCTGTCGGCGATCCGGTCGGGTTCGATCTCGTTCATGGCTTCGATCATCGGGGGATTCCGATCGGAATGCTGGAGTCGGTCGATTACAACTCGTCTGCGGAGAATTTCGTCGCGGGCGTTGACGGAGCTGCAGGTCAGTTCGAGTTGGCCAAGGCGACGATGAAGAGGACCAAAGCGGTGCAGACCACGATCACTCCACGCGCGGTCAGCACGTCGGCCCGGCGCAGTGCGCCGGGGGCACTGAGCAGCGCCCGCGATTCGGGGCGGGCGAGGCGTCTCCAGACGGCTGGGTGCAAGGCCAGCAGGTAGAACGGCCCACATACCGCGCAGTAGATCATCAACACCACGTCGGTTCCCGTGGCTACGCCAACGCCCGTGCCCACGACACCGATGGCGCGAAGCAGGCGCATCGGCCACTTCCATGCGCGCAGCTGCAGCTCCAGCGCAACGCAGCACCGCTGGTTCTGGTTCGCGACGCCCAGCTTCTCTTCGGCGTGCCGATCGTTCGGGTTGATCCGCAGCGCCTCGCGCAGGTGCTTCTCGCCCCGGTCCGTGTTCCGCGCCGCGAGCTCCACCGCGCCCAGGACGGTGTGAGGCGCGGACTGCTCGGGCGCGATCTGCAGCGCACGCAGGGCCGCCTCCCGCGCCTCATCCGCCCGGCCCAGGGCAGAGAGCGCCTGCGCGCGCACCAGGGTGCAGTCCAGGTGGCCGGGCTCCAGCGCCAGGCCGGCGTCGGCCACGTCGAGCGCCTCGTGCAGCAGCCGGCGCTTCCGGAACCGGCTCAGCGCGCGGGTCAGGATTGCCACGGCGAGATATCCGTGCATCGTCGGCTCGTGCGGCGAGCGGGCGAGGGCATCGCGTACGGCCCTGATGCTGCCCCGGCGGTGCTGGTATCGAGGCAGCAGCGCGTGCACCGCCGCCCACGCCTGGTTGGTCCATGGATGGAACGGCTCCAGGCGAAGCCCTTCGCGCGCCGTGTGGAACGCCTCCTTGTCGCGCTGCTGCTTCACCAGCGCAATCGCCAGGAGGCCATGAAGCGCCCCGGCGTCCGGAAACTCGCGCAGCGCGTCGCGAACCTCGCGCTCGGCCAGATCCGGACGACGGCCGTCCACCAGCAGGATCAGCCGGCGGAAGTCGGGATCGTTCCGCGCTTCAGGTTCGCGCATCCGGGAATCAGCGTGCCTGGCGGGTCACTGCCAGATGCCGAGGGCGCGCCGCAGCAGCACGAGCTGGCCCACGTGGTAGGCGTTGTGGTCCGCCACCAGCAGCAGCTCGCGCAGGATGGTCTGCCCGGTGCCGTGCGGAATCGCGGCGAACAGGTCCACGGCGGGATTGGCCGCGAGCTGCTTCAGGGCGCCGCGGTCGTCCCGGAACGCCGACGCGGAATGGTTCCACGCGTCC
The DNA here is from genome assembly GCF_036554565.1 of Longimicrobium sp. Taxonomy (NCBI): domain Bacteria; kingdom Pseudomonadati; phylum Gemmatimonadota; class Longimicrobiia; order Longimicrobiales; family Longimicrobiaceae; genus Longimicrobium; species Longimicrobium sp. The sequence continues at coordinate 3,000 of NZ_DATBNB010000599.1, forward strand.
GGCGAGGGCGGCGCGGCGGACGGGGGCCAGTAGTCGTCGGGCCACTTCGGCTCCACGTAGCCGGGATCGCGGCAGAAATCCAGGATGTCGCGCTGGGTGAACCGCAGGTGCTCCAGCAGCTCCCAGGCGGAGTGGGGCAGCCCCGGCGGACGGATCCCCTGGAACTCGGGCTCGATGCCCTGCACGGCGGCATCGAAGGTTGCGTGTGCATCCTGCCAGTCCAGCAAGCGAACCAGGTGGCTGCGGAGCGAATCGGTCGACATGCGCAAGCGTGGGAGATCGTGTGGAGCACCGCGGCGGACCAGCCCCGCCGCTCTCGCGAGCTTCACGTTACGCCCGCACGGACGGCTTCTGCCAGACCAGCGAGTACCGCCAGAAGAGGTGGCGGCGCACCACGGCGCCCGGAAGCAGGCCCTCTCCCAGCGCGCGCACGTCCGCCAGCGTGGGATACACGTCGTGCCGGGCGTGCTCGGACCAGGCGCGGCGCACGTCGGGCGGGTCGCGCAGCCGGCCGTGGTGCCAGGCGCGGAGCGCGAGATCGGACGGCCACGCCGCGGCACTCCAGGCAAAGTCCGCAACCGTCCGGGGTTGATACAGGTCGAGGATGAGCAGCACGCCGCCCGGCCGCAGCGCCGTGGACAGCTTCACCAGCGTGTCCTCCAGCGGCAGGTGATGCAGCGTCGCAATGCTGGCGATGCAGTCGAACGACTCCGGCGGAAGGGCGACCGACCCGACGTCCGCCTGCGTGAACTCGATGAGGGCCACGCCCCGCGAAAGTTCGCGGGCGCGGCCCACCATCTCGGGGGATAGATCGATCGCCGTCACCCGCTCGAAGTGCCGGGCGAGCAGGCGCGCGAACTCACCAGTTCCACAGCCGATCTCCAGTGCGCTCTCCCGCCTCACCGGCAGGGAGCGCAGCAGGAAAGGGTGATAGTGCCGGTTGTGGTCCCACCGCCCGTCATCGAACGCCGCCAGGCGGTCGAAGTCGGAGGCGATCCGCCTGGCCGGCGCCGCGCCGGCGCGCTCGGGCGGGCGAGTCAACCGCGGGACCCGTGAGAGGGGCGATGTCCCGTGGATCCGCTCTGCACGTGGTTCTCCAGTCGGAACGTGGGACGAGATGCGCGAGCCTCCAATTTCGGCTTTCTGGATTTTCCGGATGCCGCACAATACCTTTCAGGTAGAAAACTGCAGTTACGCATCCCGCCCGATCCCGCGAGAGAAAGGTCCATGCGCACGCCACTTCATCCCGGCTCCCGCACAATCCCGCAGTTTGCCGCCCTGGGCGCGATCATTTTCAGCTTCCTTCTTTCGCCGCCCGCCCTCGTCGCCCAGAACGGCCACGCGAACGGTCCCCCCCCCGCGGATGCGCACGAGCTTACGCCCAACCCCGCCATCTACGGCCGGTGGGCGACCGTGATCCCGGAAGATGGCGGCGCGGCCATCCACCGCATCCTGGGGATGCAGACGGTGCACGGGGTGCTGCTCCCTTCGGGCAAGGTGCTGTGGGCCAGCGGCAGCAGCTGGCGGAACCACGCGCCCATCGAGCACTACCCCAACGTCCACAACCCGGCCCCCGGCACCGGCGTCTTCAACCGGAACGGCAACCCGTTCTCCATGGACAGCCTGGAGAACTACTACCGGCTCGTCAACAACGTCGCGGTCTACGACCCTGACCGGAACACCTTCTACCGCATTCCGCACCCGGTGCCCGTCGCCGACCCGGACAGCGTGGGCCAGTTTGCGCCCAGCGACCTGTTCTGCACGGGCCACGTTCACCTGCCCGACGGCAACGTCCTCTTCACGGGCGGCACGCAGTACTACTACCCGTACCGCACCGGCAACCGGTCCACGTACATCTTCGACTGGCGGAAGGAGCTCGGCATCGACTGGCAGTCGCTGGACTGGCGTCGGATGCCCAAGCCGGCGAACGATCCCTGGATCTTTGCCGGGTTCATGCCGCGCGGACGCTGGTACGCCAGCATCGTTCCGCTGCTCGATGGGCGGATGGCGGTGTTCAGCGGCTTCGTCGGCTTCGACCACGGCTATCCGACGATGTACGAGTTCGAGATCAACCACACGGTCGACTTCTTCAACCCGGCCCGGTTCACCCCCCGGAACCCGCAGGCCGCTTGGCGGTCGGTGGACGTGCGCGACGCGCCGCACAGCCCCTTTGCCACGGTGATCAACCCGGGGTTCGTTCCGGACAGCGGCGTGATGTGCGACGAGCGGTGCATCCGCGCGAACCAGCGGGACGCCTTCAAGCTGTATCCCGAAAACTACCTGATGCCCGACGGCCGCCTGTACATGACGCGGGAGGGCGACTGGGTGAGCCTGCGCACGGAAAGCACCGCGTTCATGCGGCGCACCAAGAACACCTACTGGGCCACCATCGGCGGGACGGCCGAGCGCCCCAGCGTGTCGTTCGAGCGCGGGCCCGAGCGCGCCGACACGGTGTCGTCGTACGGCACCACGTACCTGGACCCCAACACGGGGAACATCACCCTGCTGGGCGGCCAGCCCACGTCGCCGGGCACGCTGCTGCCCATGAACACCACGTCGGCGGACGGACTCGCCCCCACGCACTTCGCCGGCGGGCGCGGGAGCCGCAAGCGCGAGGAGTTCCACGCGTCGCCCGACGACCCGCTTGGCGGACGGTGGACGCTGGACGAGAACTTCCTGGGCGACACGCCGCAGGACGACCGCACCATGCACTACGCGATCATCCTTCCCACGCGCCAGGTGCTGGTGATCAACGGCGGCAACTACGATTTCTACGGCCCGGTGTTCTATCCGCTGCTCCTGACGCCCCGGTTCGACGGCCGCACGTTCACCGGGTACGAGAAGACGCGGATGAGCGAGGCCGTGGAGCCGCGGCTGTACCACAACAACGCGCTCCTGCTCCCCGACGGCCGCGTGCTGGTGTCCGGCGGCAACTCGGCGCGGGCCACCGTGCGAGGCGGCGAGCATTCGGCCCGCATGCCCCAGGACGGCCAGCCCAAGCCGGACCTGAGCCTGGTGGACATCGACATGTACTTCTTCGGCGACGGGCCCATGGCCCGCGGCGAAAAGGGGATGAACACCGTCCCCACGGAGAACTGGGTGGCCGAGGTGTTCAGCCCGCCGTACCTGTTCATCGACCCGGACCGGCGCGCGTCGATCACCTCCATCCGCCCCGTCGGCCCCACCCCCGGCTACCGGCCGGAGGCGGTGATCGGGGGCAAGACGTTCAACCTGCTGCACAGCAGCCAGGAGTACCGGGTGCAGCTGGCCGGGCTCCCCCCGCAGTGCACCGCCGGGCAGCAGGCGAAGCTGGTGCTGATCAAGCTTCCGTCGGCCACGCACGGCTGGCAGAACGGGCAGCAGTTCAAGGACCTGCCGTTCCGGACGACCTCGGCGAACGAGATCGTGTTCCGCACGCCCGACGCGCGCCGGGCCAACCTGCCGCCCGCGTTCTACATGCTCTTTTACGTGGACTGCCACGGAAAGCCCGCCGTCGCGCGCATGGTCCGCTTCGACGACCAGGCGACGGCGCCCTGATCCACCACGTTCCCCATCGAGGGAGCGCGCCGGCGGAATCCGCCGGCGCGCTTCTTTGGTGCCTTGGATCCCGCGGTGTGGGCTTGCACGGACGCTTCGGAGCGCACCTTGCGGAACGGCGTGCGCTCGTGCACATCCCGGAGGAGCGGCAGCCCACGTACTGCCGCCATGCGGCAACTACGCTGCGCCGTATCGGAGAAACTCGATCGCCCGCGCGAGCCGGGCAGCAGAGGGAACCACGATGAACCGCGTGCTGCGAGCCACCCTGCTGTCGGCGGCAATGCTTCTGCTCGCCGGATGCACGTACTGGAAGCCGCCGACACCCGTGCCCCGGTACGCACTCTCCGAACAGCAGAGCCGCGTCAAGATCACTCTGCGCGACAGCACCCGCGTGCAGATGTCGCGGGCCGTGCTCTTCCGCGACTCCGTGAGCGGCGTGGTGAACGGCCAGCGGATGGCCGTGGCGGTTTCCGACATCGCCTACCTCCAGTACCGCCGGCCCGAGCGCGTCCAGACGCAGGGGCTCACCGGCGTGCTCGTGATCGCGGGCCTTTCCCTGGCGACGTTGCTGGCCATGGACTTCGTTCTCCCCGACGACTGATGCGCCACCCCCTCCCGATCTCCGCCAGCGTGATTGCATGGCTGACGCTGGCCGCCTGTGCGCCGGCGGTGCAGCGCCCGGCGGCCGAGCAGATCCTGATGTACCGGGGGCGCGACGTCGAAGCGTTGATGGCGGATGGGCGCCGCGTGCGCCTCGCCAACCCCCAGGTAACCGCCGACAGCGCCTACGGTGCCTGGATCGCCGACTCCGGGGGGCAACCGATCCGGGTGGCCGTGGCGCTTGCCGACATCCGCAGCATCCGCGTCGTTTCTCCATCCGCGACGCAGCGCGAGATCGCGCCCGATGGCCTGCAGGAGACCGTACTGCTCCTGCTGGCGGGGCTCGCCCTGCTCGCGCTGCTGAGCCTGGGCGCAGCCATTTTCTAAGCGCTCAGGGGCGCACCTGGGCCGACACCGGCAGACTCGGCCTCACCGCCTGCCGCCGGCCAGAAAGTCCAAGATCAGCCGGTTGAAGTCGTCCGGGCGTTCCAGGTTCACCAGCTCGCCGACGCCCGGGACCACCACCCGCCGAACGCCGGGCACCTCCTGCTCTACGATGGTCTCGTGGCGCAGCCCGGGAGCGGCGTCGGCGCCGCCGGCGATCAGGAGGATCGGCATGCGGAGCGTGCGCAGCTGTTCGCGCCCCTGCGGCGAGGCCAGGTCCGGGGAGCCCGGCGGGCGCGGCACGTTCGGCGGCGGCGCTCCCAGCGACGCCAGCACCAGGCGGTCCACCCGCTCCGGGTGCTGAAGCGCAAAGTTGATCGCGACCCCGCTCCCCATCCCCAGCCCCACCAGGGAGGCCCTTTCCACCCCCAGCGCCTCCAGCACGCGGAGCAGGTCCGCCGGCGGCGAGAACGGTCCGCTCGGGCGGCTGGACCGGCCGAAACCCCGAAGGTCGTAGCGGATCACCCGGTGGCGGCGGGCGAGCGCCTGCACCTGCCCGTCCCACATCGTGTGGTCGTACCGGGCACCCGCGTGCAGCAGCACGACGGGCGGGCCCTGGCCGCGCGCCTCGTAGAACAGCTCCCCGCCCTGCACCGCCACACGCCCGGTATCCACCACCGCCGGTGAGACCCCGCCCACTCGCGCGCCACCCGGGGCGGCGCACGCGGCGGCCAGCAAGAGCAAACTCCCCATCAAGCCCTGTCGCATCGATCCCTCCGGGTTGCGATGGTGTTGGTCGAGCAGGGCCGGCGGCACGCGGGGACGGGGGCGATGTTGACGCACGGGCGCCCGCTCCCGCGCACCGCGCGCTCACGCGGCGCGGCGGACGAACCGCACCCTACGGATTGGGCTGCGTCGGCGTGCTCTCTTCGGACTCCCAACTAAAGCCGTACCGGAAGCGGTGCTCCCCCTCGGGATTGTCGGCCCGGACGGTAAATACCCGGCGCGTCGACCCCGGGGGAACCGGCTCCCGCAGCCGGTAGACCTCGCACCGGCTCTTGATGTTCAAGCACTCCCTCAGGCTGACGCTCGTGACCGTGATGGGGACCGTGGACCTGTTCTCGACGACCACGTACTGAATGCGCCCGTCGTTCCCCGCTTCCAGCCGGGTTCGGACAGTTTCGCCGGTCGCGGGAATGTGCGCAGGCGGGCCTTTCGGAGCGCAGCCACTTGCGACGGCGGCCAGGGCGAGGGTCGCGAACCAGCGGTGGAGGCGTGCGGTCGTCATGTGAAAGATTCCGAGTGGGGGATGACAATTGCGGGCAGAAAGGATGGTGCTAAACCTTGGGCCGACCGGTACCGATCGCAAGTCTGGCGAAGCACGCCCATCTGAGCGAAGGCCTGCCGCGCCCGGGCAGACCCTCAGCGGCAGACGGCCGCGGGGGCGACGTCTTCCCCGCGCGCGATGCGTCTTACGTCCAGGTACTGCACCTTCGCCGGCTCCGTGGGTGCCAGGGTGATGGAGACGCGCAGGTCGGCGTCGCGGCACCGCATCCGCCAGCTTCCGCGCAGCGCGTTCTCGGCCAGGAGCGTCCCCTCGTTCCGGCACTCGCCGCCAACCTCCCGGACCAGGCGGTCCATCGCCACGCGCCTGCGGTCCCTGGGCTCGTCCAGGTACAGGTTCATCGCCGCCAGGCTGTCGGCCAGGGGCTCGCTCCAGCGAGACACGAGACGCGACACCTGCTCCTGGCGCTGCAGGAGCACGGGCGCGGGCTGGGGAACGCGCGGCTCCAGCCCGCCGGTGCGCGCAAGCATCGCCAGCGCCTGGTCCGTCGCCCCGCCCCAGCCGGTGTAGGTGAGGTTGCCCATCGCCACGATCCCCACCCCGTGCTCCGGAAGCCAGCGCATCAGCGAGCCGAAGCCCGGAAGCCCGCCGCTGTGCGAGACCACGGTGCGGAATAGGCACGTCTGCCGGATGCCCAGCCCGTAGCCGTAGCCGCCCGCGCTCAGCGCGTTGGTCCCGGCCGCCGTGTCGCGGACGACGGAAGCGCCGCTGTAGCGCCCCACCTGCTGCATCTCGCGGAGCGACGCGCGGCGCACGGGGCCGGGCTCGTCGTCGTCGCGCGGCGGCCACGCGTCCAGCATCATCCCCACCCAGCGCGACAGGTCGCTGACGGAGGTGAGCATGCCGCCCATGGGCCCGAACGCGCCGTCCGGCAGCTGCGGCTCCTCGATCCACTCGCCGTCGCGCAGCCTATAGCCGTGCGCCAGTCGGGCGGGCGGCACCGCCGACGCTTCCAGCGTGGTGGAGTTCATCCCCAGCGGCCGCAGCACGCGCTCCGTGACGTACCGTGAGTACGGCATCCCCGAGACGTTGGCGACGATGCGGCCCAGGATAGCGAACCCGAAGTTGGAGTACTCGTAGCTGGTGCCGGGCGCGGTGGAGAACGGAATGCCGCCCCGCATCATCGCCGACATCTCGTCGTTCGTGGCCGCCAGCTGCTGGTCGCCCCAGGGGTTGTCTTCGGGAAAGCCGGCCGAGTGCGTCAGCAGGTGGCGGATGGTGATCTTCGGCGCGTCGCGGGTGGGGTAGCGCAGCGAGGCGAGCTCGGGCACGTAGCGCTCGGCGGGGTCGTCCAGCGACAGCCGCCCCTCGTCGCGCAGCTGCAGGATGGCGGCGGCCGCGAAGCTCTTGCTCATCGAGGCGATGCGGAACACCGTCGACGTATCCACCGGCGAGCGCGACGACAGCTCGCGATACCCGGCGGTGCCCACGTGGGCCAGCCGTCCATCCACCACGATGCCGTACGCGATGCCGGGCACCCGCGACCGCGAGGCGAACTCGCGCATCATGCTGTCGATGGCCGGAAACGCGGCGCTCAGCTGCTGCAGGCGGCGCGGGTTGGTGAACGCGGCGGGCGGCGCCGCGCTGCTGCCGGAGGGCTGCGCGCCGATGGCGGACGGAGCCAGGGCGAGCGCTGCGCAGAGCGCGACGAGAATGGAACGCGTGGTCATGGGGTCCTCCCGGAGGTCCGCCGCGGCGGGTTTCGGTCGCGAACTCCACCAC
>NZ_DATBNB010000600.1 GCF_036554565.1 Longimicrobium sp.
TCCACTGCCTCGCGCACCAGGTACAGGACCACCGTTCCGCCTGCGACGAGGTAAGCCATCCTGGCGGGCCACCGAAGTACGGCCGCCGGCCGGCGCACCGGGTTACGGAAACTTACAACCAGCACGACTGCGCACAGTACAGCGGCTGAAGCAGTGATGGCGCTAAGGTTGCCGGTCAGCTTGTTCAGCCATAACTCGCGAGCTACAGCATAGGTGCTCTTCAGCACCAAGTCAGCGAGGATCGGTGCGGTAAACAGCACGAGCACCGCCGCTGGTACAAGCGTGTACATGCCGATCAAGCATCCCGAAATTCTGCCCACGACCTCGGCCCAGGCATATTCTGTTTCCTGAGCGCGAACTCTATGAAGGATACCGCGGCTGGTATCGTCCCCGGCCGAAAGGGCACCTCCGAGCCGCGCGACTCGCTTCTCAGCAACCTCGCTGGGAATGAGGTGGGGCAATCGCACGCGTAGGTAGGAGAGTATGCGGTCCGCTACACGACGGTACACACGGTTCACCTGCTCGTGCAGGGTCAATGCAATTGAAGGCATAATCAGCTGGGGGCAGCGGGTGTCAGCGTGTCCGCTTCACGCGGACGATGACCGGATAGAAAGTTACGTCCACGCCAGTCCTGCCAACGTCCACGCCTCGGGTGTCCCCGACGGCAATCCACCGCTTTACGATCTGGTGTACCGTGGCCCTGCAAGGAGGGTTGGCCAGGTCTGGCATGGAACGCAGCTGGTCGGGTCGACACATCGTCTGGTCTCGCGCCACAGTGCCGCGTATACCCGCCCATCTTCCCCTGCCTGCGGCCAGATCAGGAGGCGACAGCGTATCGGGCGCCGGTCCCGAGTCGCCGAAGATCCAGAATTCTTCCCGTCTCGGCACGAACTCGGCAATCCGGAAACCGGGCTTGGCTTCGTACAGTACGTATTCTCGGGACATCGGGCTCGTCCCCACCACTTGCGTGCGGTTCCCGCGCGTTTCGCGGGCGTCCACATGGATCCTGGCGAAGAGGAAACGGCCGTCCTGTGAAGCTTCTACCCACGCCCGCAACAACATCTTGGGGCCGTTACCGGCGAACTCCCCGTCGCCCCCGCCAAAATTGCTAGGACGCCACTCACAACGTGCGGATTCAAGGCGAACTCCAACCGTAGGGAAGATCTGGGTGTTTACCCCTCGGCATCCGTTTGCCTGGGCAGGAAGCCTGTCGGGAACCGCCGTCGAGAGCGCGCCAAGCGCGAACAGCAACAGTAGGGGTCGCATCGTAAAGCGGTTAAGGAGGGGGGGAGCACGCGCGGGGCGGATTACGGCGTTGAGGTCGAACAAGAATCGAAATTACCACTCGCGTCAGATAATGCAATCGTCTCCGCCTGACATCCAGCCCGAGCGGCTCCATCCGCTCATACTGGTCGGTCCGCGTCGGCCCATCCAGCACATTTTTCTGCCAGCGCTGCGTTCCCCGAATGAGAAGCAATGACCGGGGCACGTTGGCTTTCCTGCTTCACCGTCGTATGTTCGGGAAAGCAAGATCCGAGAATGCGCAGGCAGTGCCCGGCGGCGATTTGCGCGTCGTCCGACCGTTGTCTCAGTGCAACTCTCCAACGCCGCTCCGCGATGATGTCCGAAATACTGCTCGTGGTCATCGCGCTCCTGATCGCGTGCGTAGTGCTCCTCGTCGTGCTGCTGCGGCGCACGGGTGGTGGCGACGCCGTGATGCAGATCGCGTCGCGGCTGGACGGGGTGGACCGTGGCCAGGAACGGACCGAGCGCGCGCTGCGGGACGAGATCGGCCGGTCGCGGGAGGAGGCCGGGAGCGAGTCGGCCCGGCTGCGAGGCGAGGTGACGGCCATCATGACCACGCTGACGGCATCCACCGGCGAGCAGATGGAAAGGCTGCGCGTGTCCGTGGAGGCGAAGCTGGACCAGATCCGCGCGGACAACGCCGCCAAGCTGGAGCAGGTGCGCCAGACGGTGGACGAAAAGCTCCAGGGGGTGCTGGAGCAGCGCCTCGGCGAGAGCTTTCGCCTGGTGAGCGACCGGCTGGAGCAGGTGCACAGGGGGCTGGGCGAGATGCAGACGCTGGCCAGCGGCGTCGGCGACCTGAAGAAGGTGCTCTCGAACGTCAAGGTGCGCGGCAACTGGGGCGAGGTGCAGCTCGCCGGCCTCCTGGAGCAGGTGCTCACCCCCGAGCAGTACGTGGCGAACGCCGCGACCAACGAGTTCACCGGCCACCGCGTGGAGTTCGCCATCCGCCTCCCCGGCCAGGAGCACGGCGAGGTGCTGCTTCCCATCGACGCCAAGTTCCCGCTGGAAGACTACCAGCGGCTCGTGGACGCGCAGGAGGCTGGCGACCCGGGAGGGATGGATGCCGCCTCGCGCGCGCTGGAGGACCGCATCCGGGGCTGCGCGCGGGACATCTGCATCAAGTACCTGAACCCGCCGCGCACCACCGACTTCGGGATCATGTTCCTTCCCACCGAGGGGCTGTACGCCGAGGTGGTGCGGCGCCCGGGACTGACGGACGCCATCCAGCGCGAGTGGCGCGTGGTGGTGGCCGGCCCCACCACGCTCTGGGCCGTGCTGAACAGCCTGCAGATGGGGTTCCGCACGCTGGCCATCCAGAAGCGCTCGGGCGAGGTGTGGGGCGTGCTCGGCGCCGTGAAGACGGAGTTCGGAAAGTTCGGCGGCGTGCTGGAGAAGGTGCAGAAGAAGCTGCAGGAGGCCAGCAACACCATGCACGATGCCGGCGTGCGAACCCGCGCCATCCAACGGAAGCTGCGCGACGTGCAGGAGCTGCCCGCGCCCGAGGCGGGACGCGTGCTGCTGGGCGATGCGCTCGTGATCGCCGGCGTGCCGCACGCCGCGGCGGAAGATGAATCCACCGAAACCGACGCAACCCTCGCCTGACGATCCCCCGCCCATGTTCGCGACGCAGGGAGAGCTTCACGAGCGGCTGACCGCCGACATGGCCGCCAACCACGAGCGGATCGCCACCCTGTGCCGCCCGTTGGACGCGCGGCAGCTGGAGCGGCGCCCGGCGGAAGGCTCGTGGAGCGTCGGCGAGGTGCTGGAGCACCTGCTGGTGGCGAACGAGCTGTTCCTGGCACCGGTGGCCGCGCTGGTGCAGGCGGCGCCGCGCGATCCCGCGGCGCCCTCCCGCCCGTGGCGGCCGACGCGCCTGGGAGCGTTCTTCCTCCGCACCGTCGAGCGCCCGAAGCCGCTCGCCGCACCCAGGGCGCTCCGTCCGCAGACGCCGCGTCCGGACGTGCTCGAGAACTATCTGGCGTTCGACGCGCGGTTCGCGTCCGTGCTCGTCGACGCGGCGGACCGCGACTGGAACAAGCTGCGGTTCGCCCCGCCGCTCACCAAGTGGGTGCCGCTGCGCTTCAACGCGGGTGATGGATTCCGCTTCCACGCCGCCCACGTGCGCCGGCACCTGGCCCAGATCGAGCGCGCCGCCGCCGCCCTCTGAAGCCCGGGCCCGCGTGGCCGCTCGGTGGATCCGCGGAGGACGCGTTCACCGCGACCAGGTGATGGGGATGACGACCCACACGGCGACCGCGCCCCGTCCCTCCACCTGCGCGGGATAGAACCGCATTTCGGACGCCAGCTGCAGGGACGGCTCCGCGAACACCGGGTCGGAGGCGCGGACCACCGTCGTCCCGGTGACGGTCCCCTCCTGGGTTATTTGCAGCCGCACCAGGACTTCGCCCTGCCGCGGCGCGCCACGGGGATACAGCTCACGCATCCGCCGCGCGATCCGGTCACCGTTGCGCAGCTCGGGCTGCGTCTCGGCGAGGGGCTCGCGATCCGCCGGGGCAGCCGCGGCGGCTGGAGCAGGCGGCGGCGAATCGGGGGCGACGCTCCAGTTCACCGGAAACGCGGCGCGAACGGCCACCGGCCTGTCGCCGAGGTGCGCGGGGCTGAACCGGAGCAGCCCCAGCGCGGCGACGGTCGGGGCGCTGAACGCGGTATCGGTGGCGCTGAGCACCGTTACGTCGCGGGGCACGCCGTCGGCGCCGATCACCAGCCGTACGTGGACCGTTCCCGCCGTTCCGGCGGCCCGCAGGTGCGGCGGATACGTGGCATCGAGCGCGGCGAGGAGCTCGTCGCCGTTGAGCGCCGACGGCCGAATGTGCACCTCGGCCAGCTCGTACACGCGTGCCGTGTCGGGAATGGCGGGGGTGGGGTGCTGCGCAGCGGCCGGCGAGGCCGCGGCGGCGAGAAACAGCGCCAGGATGCGGGCGAGCATGGGATCCATCGGGCGGAGATGATGCTCGGAGTGAGCAAATGTTCCCTGAACATATGCTCCGGATGCTCGCTGTGCCAAAGCGAGATTTCCGGACGAGCCCGGCGTCCGGACCGGCGCAGCCGCGCCATGCTCCGGTCGAGGGGAAGCTCGATCCAGACCGGAACAACGGCCCGGCCGCCGATCTCCCCGCGGTGAAGCGGAGCACGTGCGCGGCGCGCGCGCCATCGTGGAACCGGGCATCCTTTTCGAACCGGGGGTTGCGCTGCGGCACATCCCTCCCCACGATTCAGCGACACACCTGCTACACACTTCCGCATCACCGCCGATCTCCACGCCTCATCGGTGGCCAGCGCCCGCCCTGCCACGCTTTCTCCGCATGAACAGCCGCGGCCCCGCAGCTCCCGGCCTCGTCACCGCTCCGCTTCGCACGCGGCCGTGGGCGCGGCGGGCCGTGCCGCTCGCCCTGGTCTTCATCGTGTCGTTGGCCCTGGGCCGCCACGCGCAGGGTACGCCGCCGGAAAGCGGGCTGATGGCGGAAGCCGCACGGCTGCTGGACCCGGGGTCCTTCCGTCCCGCGCGGCTGTCGCTCGCGGCCCCGGAGCCGTCGTGCTTTCCGAGGTTCCCCGCCATCAAATCCTTCACCGGGGGGGAGTGCAAGGGCTGGACGAGCGGTCGCGCGTCCGGCCGGCGGCTGAACGGGCTCGCCCGGCGCGCGAGGGCGGGTGTGGGCGGCGCGTCCGCGGCGGAGGCACTGCACGTCCTCGCGCTGGTGGACATCGCCTTCAGCGACAGCGGGGGAAAATCCCTGAGCCGGTCCATCTCATCCCTGCAACAGGCGTCACGGCTGAGCGCCCGCGCGCCGCTGCTGACCGACCTGGCTGCCGCGTACCTGCTGCGCGCGGAACGCCTGCAGAGAACCCGCGACCTCATGGACGCCCTCGAAGCCGCCACCGAAGCCGTGAGGCTGGACTCCGCGAGCGCGGCGGCGCGTTTCAATCTGGCGCTCGCGCTGGACCGCACGGGGCTGGACGCGCGTGCGGCGGCCGCGTGGAAGGGGTACCTGGCGCTCGACTCGGTATCGGCGTGGGCCGGCGAGGCGCGGGCCCGCCTGGGGGTGCTCGCGCCCCGGCCCGCACCGCTACCTCCCGCTTCGCCGCGGGACACCTCCGCCGTCGCGCACTTTGCCGTGGAGCATCCGCAGGAGGCGCAGCTGCTGGGCTGGGACCGCGTACTCGGCGAGTGGGGAGCCGCCGTGATGGAGGGAGATTCCGCCCGTGCACGGGAACGGCTCGAACTCGCCTGGCGGCTTGGAGTCGGGCTGGCGGTGAACGGAAGGGACGCGACGCTCATGGACCAGGTCCACGTGATCCGCAAGGCATCCCGGAACCCACGACTGCTCCGCCGGCAGGCCGGGGCGCACCGGGAGTACGCGGCCGCACGCGCGGCGTACCTGGCGTCGCGGCACGACGCGGCCGGAGAGGGATTCGCGCGTGTCCTCGCCGCCTCGCAGCCGGGGTCGCCGCTGCACCAGTGGGCCACCGTTTTCTACGGCGCGGCCGAGGGATACCGGGACCCGCGGCGAGGCGAGCCGATCCTCCGGCGTGGGGTGGCACGGGCCGACTCGCTGCGCCACCCCGCGCTCGCCGGACGGGGGCGCTGGCTCCTCGCGACGAGCCTGCTGCGCCAGGCACGGTACCGCGAAGCACGGGACGAGTATGGCGGGGCCGCCCGGCACTTCCGCCGCGCGGGAGAGCGCGAGCATCTGGGCGCGGTCCAGGCCTACGCGGGAACGGCGGAGCATCACCTGGAGAACGGCGCGGCCGCTTACGCCTCGTTCCACGCGGCGCTGATGTCCCTGCGTCCGTACCGGGGCTCCCGCTGGCTTCACAGCGCCGTGTGGGGGCTGGCCAACGCGGCCGCGGAAGACGGCTACCTGCACGCAACCGTGCACGTCCTGGACGAGGACGTCGAGGTGACGCGGCTGGCCCGCAACCCCATCGACGCCGCGGAAGTGCTGACGACCCGCGCGCGGCTGATGGTCGCGGCGGGGTCGGCGGACCAGGCCGTGGCGGCGCTGGATGCGGGACTGGCGGCGGATGCGCTGAACCGGGTGGAAAGCGGGCAGGCGCGC
>NZ_DATBNB010000601.1 GCF_036554565.1 Longimicrobium sp.
CGGGCGCCGCGCCGGAGCGTTTCGAGGGTGTAGCCGCTGTAGGTGAGCACGGAAAGGCCTTCCGCGCGGAGCAGGGCCGCCAATTCCGCCAGCGGCCCCGCCTGGGCGAAGGGCTCCCCGCCCGCGAAGGTGACCCCCTCCACCGGCGGTCGGTCCAGGATGCGCCGCGCCAGGTCTTCCACCGAAACCGCCTCGCCGCCGTCCTCCGCCCAGGTCCACGGCACCGCGCACCCCGCGCAGCGGATAGGACATCCCTGCACCCAGAGGCACGCGCGTTCGCCGGGCCCCTCCACGCGAGTCGACGCAAGGAAGCGGGCTATGCGCAGCTGCACGTCAGTAGTCCACCCGGCGGCCCATCGGACGCGGCGGGGCCGCGCGGGGCGTGGTGAAGGCGAGCGGCCGGATGCGCTCCAGGATGTGCGGCTTCAAATCCAGCGCGTCCGCGAAATCATCCACCGATGCGAACCCGCCGCGGGCATCGCGCAGCTCCACCGCGCGCCGCGCCAGGATGGGCCCGACGCCAGGGAGCGCGGCGATGGCGGGCTCGGGCGCCGCGTTCAGGTCCACAGGCGCGGACGGCTGCGGTGCTGCGGGGACAGGTGGCGAGACCGGCGGGGCGCTCGGCGAAGGTGCGGCGGGGGGCGTGAACGGAGCGTAGGTGGCGTCTACCGGCACGATACGTCTGATAGGCGGGGCGGGCGAGCTGCGCGCCGCGTCGGCGGACAGGTCTGCGTCCAGGCGGATCAGGAACTCCGGGCGTACGATGAAGGCGTGCACGGTGCCGACGAACCAGAGCGCCACCACGATGAGGCCCGTCCAGTTGTCGCTGTTGTCCGTGAGCGCGAGCGCGGAGGCAAACCCGAGAAAGTAGACGGCGGCCGCCACGAGCCAGGGACGGTGGCGCGCCCTGATCCCGGCGTACAGGAACGCCGCCCAGACGAGCATCCCCACGCTCGCCGGCGGCACCAGCACCCAGGCTGATTGCAGCAGTTCCCACCCCAACCCGCGTTTCGTGATCGCCATCTCGCTTCACCTGCCGGAGCGCCGCGCCCGCCGGGGCCGCGCGTGTGGATGTGGGGGAGGATCAGAAATCCACCACGCGGCTTCCCGTGCCGGGAGCCGGGGGGGCGGCGGGCGGCGGGGGCGGACCCAGCACCACGCGGGTACGCAGGCGTTCCAGGATGTGCGGCTTCAGCGCCAGCGCCTCTCCGAACTCCTCCAGCGAGCCGAATCCGCCACGTATCCGCCGCTCCTCCGCGGCCCGGCGCGCCAGCAGCGGGCCGATCCCGGGGAGCGCCGCCAGTTCCTCTTCCGCCGCGTTGTTCAGGTCCACGGGGGCACCGGCCGGTTTGGCGTGCAGGGGCGCGACGGGACGTGGAGGAAGCACCGGTGCGGGGGGCGGCGGACGCGTGCCACCGTCGAACGGAGCCCAGGGCGGCACGGGAACGCCCTCGAAGGCGGTCTCCTCCGCCACCTCGCGGCGCAGGTCTGCGTACGGGTCGGTCCCGTGCACGGCGTCCAGCCGCCGCAGGTATTCGTTCCGCACCCACACCGCGTGCACCATGGAGATGAGCCACAACGTCATGAAGATCCCGCCGACCACCTCGTTCGCCGTTTCGCTGTACGGAATGGGCGAGGCGGGCTCCGCCACCGCGGGGGCCGGCGCACCGGCGGGCGGCGTCTTCGGCTTGGTGGGCAGGAGCCCGAGCGCCACCCAGCTCATCAGGTAGAAGAAGCCGGCGATCACCCACTTGCGGGTGCGCGTCTTCCGGCCGGCGTACAGGAACGCGGGGCCGGAGAGCAGGCCGAAGCAAAAGGTCAGCAGGACCCACCACGAGTGGCCCCACTCCCACACCGCCCCGCGGTTCGTGACGGCCATCTCTCAGCTCCCCCGCACCTGGCGCCGGCGCACCTCGTCCAGGCGGGCGTCGTCGGCGCGAACGTCGTCCGCACGCACGTGCTCGGCCTGGTGGTACTCCGCCGTGTACGCGGAGTCGGCCGTCTCGGCCTCCAGCAGCTCCTCGAGGATGGCGATGTAGTCGGTGCAGCGCTTTCCCTTGGCGCCGTGCACCTCGGCCTGCACGGTGCCGTCGGGAAAGATGCGGACGGTGAACGCCTCGCTCATCGTCCCGCCCTCACCGGCATGGCGTAGCGCAGGACCACGGACCCATCCGCGTCCACCTTCTCGCGCTCCAGCTTCATCCCCCGTTGCGCGGCCTTCTGCTTCAGCCGCTCGTACACGCGCGCCTGCACCAGGCGGGCGTAATCGTGCTCCAACGCCTCCACGAACGCCCGCGCCTGCTCCTCCGTCACGGTGCCCACGAACACGGCGTCGTGCCGCCCCTCCTCGCCGGGCTGAAAGACGATCCGGCCGCCCTCGACCTCGCTGTGCACGCCGGCCTGGTCTTCCACCGACTGGCATCCGTAGTCGTGGAGTGCCGCGCGCAGCAGCTCCGCGTCCTTGATGCGGGTGGGAAGGCGCAGCACGCGCTCGGTGTCCTCGCCGCTACCCTGGAACAGGCGCGGCATGGCGTCGGCGGCGGCGATGATGATGGGGACCAGCAGAAGCGAAACTCCCATGGCGTCCTCGTTAGAAGTCCACCGCGCGGCCGCCGCGCGCTTCGCTGATGTCGGCCGGGGGGGCGGGCGCGGCCCCGGCGGTGGGCGGGGTCGGCCCGCCGTTGTCGTTCGGCGAGTCGCCCGCCACCTGGTACTCGGCCCGGCCCTCGCGCGGCGTGGCGGCCACGGCGCGGATGGAGGCCCAGGCGCGGATGGCGCGAATCTGCTCCGCCTGCGTGACGGAGAGCGGCACCGTGTTCCTGATCACCCACTCGAAGTCGGCCATGCGGATGGCGCGCCGCTCGGAGAACGCCTCGAACAGCGCCGCGATCACCGCCTGCTCGATCTCCGCGCCCACGAAGCCTTCCGTGAGGCCCGACAGGTACTCGCAGGTCCGGTCGTCGATCGCGAAATCGCCCAGCACCGCGCGGTTCTTCAGGCGCTTGGCCAGGTGCACGGAAAAGATCTGCTTGCGCTCGGACCGCGTGGGGAGATCGACGAAGAAGATCTCGTCGAAGCGCCCCTTTCGCAGCAGCTCGGGCGGAAGGGAGTTGATGTTGTTGGCGGTGGCGATCACGAACACCGGCTTGGTCTTTTCCTGCATCCAGGTGAGGAACGAGCCGAAGATGCGCGTGGAGGTGCCGCCGTCCATGTCGCCCGCGCTGCCGAACCCCTTCTCGATCTCGTCGATCCACAGGATGGAGGGGGCGATGGCCTCGGCGGTAGCGATGGCCGTGCGCATGTTCTGCTCGCTGCTCCCCAGCAGTCCGCTGAACACGCGGCCCACGTCCAGGCGTAGCAGTGGCAGCTGCCACGCCGAGCCGATGGACTTGGCCAGCAGGCTCTTTCCGCAGCCGGGAACGCCCGTGATCAGCACGCCCTTGGGCGAAGGCAGGCCGTAGTCGCGCGCCTCGTCCATCCAGGCGCTGTTCCGCTTCTGCAGCCACCGCTTGAGGTTCTCCAGCCCGCCCACGTCGGCGATGTCCAGGTCGCTGGCGATGAACTCCAGGATTTCGCTCTTGCGGATGGTCTGCCGCTTTTCTTCCAGCACCGTCTCCACGTCGCGCGCGTCCAGCCGCCCGTCGCCCACCATGGCGCGCGCGAAGGCGTTCTCCGCCTCGTGCAGCGTAAGCCCGACGGCCGCCTTCACCAGCCGCTCCGCGTCCTGCGGCGGCAGGTCGATGGTGATGCGCCCGCTCCCCTGGTTGGCCTGGATGATCCCGTCCAGCACCGTGCGGATCTCGTCCGCCGTGGGAAGGACGAACTCCAGCACGGTGACGTCCTTCTGCAGCTCCATCGGCAGGTGCAGCGTGGGCGACACGAACACCACGCTGCGCGGCGCCTGGCCGCCCTTGAGCACCGGCGCCAGGTCGCGGAGCTTGCGCACCACCTTGTGGTCGCACCCGCGCTGCTCGTTGCCGAAGTAGGGATGCACGTCGTGAAGCACGAACACCGAGGGCTCCACGAAGCTCTCGATGACGTCCAGCGCCTGCAGCAGGTCTTCCGTCCCCTCGGGCGCGCTCCACCCGTCGGAGCGCAGCCCCTGCGTTTCCGTCCACGTGAACACCCGGCGGGGCGTGCGGATCTTCGACGCGTCGCCCGCAACCAGGCGGATAACCGACACCACCCGCTCCTCTTCCCACGTGGGGACGTACAGGAACGGAAAGCGGGCCTTCAGCAGGTTGGCGAAGCTGGTGGAAAAGTCGTGCATCCGGCCGTGGCGGTGCGGGATGAGTGCGCCCCGGGGTCCCGGTGGGCGGGAAAACCAATGTCGCGAGCGGGCGCGCTTCCGTCCAGTGCCCCGGCGGGTTTTGGCTCCCTCGCGGCGCTGTCGTGAGATCAGACGCCACGCGTGATGCTTGCGTCGGGCGATTCACGCGACTATATACAACCTTATGGTTGTACGTCACCCACTCAGCGATGCGGACCTGGACCGCCTTTTCCGCGCGCTCGCCGATGCGACGCGCCGCGACATCGTCGCGCGGCTGATGGCCGGGGAGCCCCTGTCGGTCTCGGCCCTGGCCACGCGGTACGACATGTCGTTCGCGGCGGTCCAGAAGCACGTCGCCGCGCTCGAGGCGGCTGGCCTGGTGACCAAGCAACCGCAGGGCCGCGAACGCATCGTCCGCGGCAACCCTGACCGCATCGGCCGGGCGCGCGAGCTGCTCGCCCACCTGGAGGGGCTGTGGAGGGCGCGCTTCAGCCAGCTCGATGCGGTACTCGCCGATCCCACAACCCCGGAGTGAGCCATGCCGATTACATCCGTTGCCTCCAATCCCGATACGCTCACCCTGACGGTGATCGGCGACTACCCGGTGCCGCTCGAGCGGCTGTGGGACGCATGGGCGGACCCCCGCCAGCTGGAGCGGTTCTGGGGCCCGCCAACGTGGCCCGCCACCTTCACCCGCCACGACATGGCGGTCGGCGGCTGGTCCCAGTACCACATGACCGGGCCCGACGGCAGCACCGCGCATGCCTGGTTCCGGTTCGTTGCCATCGAGCCGGGGCGCAAGATCGAGGTCGATGACGGCTTCGCACACCAGGATGGCCGGGTCGACGAGTCGATGCCGGTCATGCGCATGATCTTCACCTTCGAGGAGACCCCTGGCGGCTCCCGGTTCACGGGCGTGACGCATTTCCCCACCGTCGAGGCGATGGAGCAGCTGGTGGGGATGGGCATGGTCGAGGGGATGCAGTCGGCGCTCGGGCAGATGGACGACGTCGTGGCCGACCTCGCATCGTTCGCGGCCGGGCGTGCCACGGATGCGCAGATCCTGGACGACACCCGCGTACGCATCAGCCGCGTGATCCGCGGAACGGTCGACCAGGTGTGGCGCGCGCACCACGATCCCGAGCTCCTGAAGGTGTGGCTGCTCGGGCCGGATGGATGGACGATGCCGGTGTGTGAGGTCGCGTCGGCCGTTGGTGAGTCGTATCGGTACGAGTGGGAGGCGGTGGATGGGTCGCAGCGCTTCGGCTTCGAGGGAGAGCTGCTGGAATCCGAGCCGCCCCACCGCTCGGTGACGACCGAGCGGATGATCCGGATGCATGGTCCCGGCGCCGTCAACGAGATGACGCTGACGGCCGTGGAAGGGGGAACCCTGATGACGCTCCTGATCGCCTACCCGAACGCCGAGGTGCGCGACATGGTGCTCGGCACGGGCATGACGGACGGCATGGAAAGGAGCTACGCCCGACTGGAGAGCGAAATCCTCGCGGCCGTTCCGGTCTGAGGACGTTCGTCGCGATCTGGTGAGCGGGTGGGATGGCGGCGAACCCGCTCACCCCACCCGCTCGCCGGCCTTCCACACGCCTTCGATGATCGGCGCGGCGAGGCGGTAGGGGATTTCGGAGGCCGTTTGGGCGCGCCAGAGGACCAGGTCGGCGGGGGCGCCGGGGGCCAGGGTGCCGCGCCCGTCGCACAGTTCCAGCGCCGCGGCGCCGCCCGCCGTCGCGGCCCGCAGCGCCTCGGCGGGGCTGAAGCCCATGCGGCTGCAGGCGGCCGTCAGCACGAAGTGCATGCTTGGCGTCGGCGAGCTGCCGGGGTTGAAGTCCGTCGCCAGGGCTACCGTGGCGCCTGCGTCGATCAGCGCGCGGCCGGGTGCCCAGCGCGGGCGGCCCAGGAAGAACAGCGTTGCCGGCAGCAGCGTCGCCACGGTGGACGAGCCCGCCAGCGCGGCGATCCCCGCCTCGGAGATGTCGCCCAGGTGATCGACGGACGCGGCGCCCAGTTCCACCCCCAGCTCCGCCCCGCCGCTCCCCTCCAGCTCGTCCGCGTGCATCTTGGGCCGCAGCCCGTGCTCGATCCCCGCCCGCAGGATGCGCTCACTCTCCGCGCGGCCGAACACGCCGGGCTCCATGAAGACGTCGCAGAAGCGCGCCAGGCAACTTTCCGCCACGGCGGGGATCATCTCCTCCACCAGCAGGTCCACGTACTCCGCCCGCCGCTCGCGGTACTCGGGCGGCACCTCGTGCGCCCCGAGGAAGGTGGGGATCAGCTCGATGGGCTGAAGCTCGTTCAGGCGGCGGATGGCGCGGAGCGTCTTCATCTCGTCTTCCGTGGACAGGCCGTACCCGCTCTTCACCTCTGCCGTCGTGGTGCCGCCGCGCAGCATCTCCGCCAGCCGCGGCAGGGCCATCTCCACTAGCTCGTCTTCGCTGCGCGCGCGCAGATCGCGAACGGACGCGTTGATGCCTCCGCCCTGCCGGGCGATCTCCATGTACGGCACGCCCGTGCAGCGCAGCGCGTACTCCTCGGTGCGGTAGCGCCCGAACACGGCGTGCGTGTGGCTGTCGACGAAGCCGGGCGTCAGCACGCCGCCGTGGCAGTGCACACGCTCCGCATGCGGAAAGTCGTCCAGCACGGCCTCCTCGGGCCCCACCGCCACGATCACGCCGCCCTCCACGGCCACCGCCGCGCCGCACACCACGGCGGCGGGATCGGTGTGGGGCCGCTCGCGCACGGGGCCGGTGCAGAGGGCGATCTCGGCGGCGCCAGTAAAGACGAGTGGCTGCAGGATTTCCGTCATGTGCATTCAATGGCGCGGCAGATCGGCGTTCGGCCGGCGGTCGCGCGGCCTCGTACATTCTGCGCGCCGGGGCGGATGGGCGTCAAATCCCGGTTGACCGATC
>NZ_DATBNB010000602.1 GCF_036554565.1 Longimicrobium sp.
CTGGGCGTCACCGCGCGCTCGAAGATCCGCACCACCTCGCCACCGTCCTCGGCGGGGACGGGGAGCGCCACCTGCTTGAGCACGATCCCGTCGCGGCGCTCGCGCTGGCGCCAGGTGGAGATGGTGTGCGGGTAGTCGTGGGTGGACGTGACCACCTCGTCGCCGGGGCGCAGGTCGAAGCCCATCTGGCAGATCTGCAGCCCCTCGGTGGCGTTGCGGGTGATGGCGATCTCCTCGGCGTCGCAGCCGAACATCCGCGCCAGCCCCACGCGGACGGTTTCGCGCAGCGGCTCCAGCACCCGCCACATGGTGTGCACCGGTGCCTCGTTGCTGAAGTCCAGGTGCCGCTTCATCGCGTCCTGCACCAGCGCCGGCGAGGGGCTGACGCCCGCGTTGTTCAGGTTGATGATGGCGCGGTTGACGGTGAACGCCTGCTGCACCGGCGCCCAGAAGCGCTCGTCGCGGGCGATCTCCTCCGGCGTGCCGGAAAAGCGCGCCAGCGCTTCGCCGATCTCACGGAGCTGGCCGGAGCCGCCCTGCGCCAGCCATGCGGCCGGCGCCGCGCGTGCGGCGGTGGAAAGGAAGTCGCGGCGGGAGACCATGGCGTCGTTCGAGCGGGGTGCAAGGGAGGCCACGGCTGAACATCGTCCACGTGATTCGCCGGCGCCAGAGCGACGCGCCTGCATCAGCCTCAGCCTTCGACACCACCGCCGCCGCGCCTCACGAGACCGCGCCTGTCATCCCGACGGAGCGGCCACGAGGAATCCAGCCCCCGCACGATGGACGGCAGCGACCGAGGGATCCGCCACACAGCCAGAGCTCGCGCAGAAACTCCGGACGTACCGATCCCGTTGCTTCCGGCAGAACCGCGAGCCGCGTGGAACCAGCCGGAGAATCAACCGGTAGACAGCGGTGGTGCCTCTCGCGGAGTATGTGGCGGATCCCTCAGTCGCTGCGGAGCGCGGTGGGATTGCAGGTTCTCCGTGGCCGCTCCATCGGGATGACACCGCGCGTCGGTTCGGCGTGGACGCGTAAGCTTTTCGCGTCGATAAAGCGTCATAAAATTGGGAGTGGCTGCCGCGGTCCCATGTCGTGGGTTGCGCGCCCGGCCGTCTGCTGCGATCCTGTGCCGCCAGCAAGTATCATTTTTCAGAAAGCCCATGGCTCTGCTACGACCCTCCCAGCCGGCACACGAAAACGGACGCGCGATTTCCCGGGTTCCGCTCCGCGACCAGGTGCATCACGCGATCATCGAACGCATTCTGCGCGACGAGCTGAAGCCCTCGGCGCGGATCAGCGACACGGCGCTGGCCCGTGAGCTGGACGTGAGCCGCACGCCCATCCGCGAGGCGCTGCTAAGGCTGGAGCGCGAGGGGTTCCTGATGGCCGACGTGGGCCGCGGCTTCTTCGTGAAGCCGCTGTCGCAGCGTGAGGTGCGCGAGGTGTACCCCGTGCTGTGGACGCTGGAGGTGCTTGCCCTGCGCACGGCCGCGCCGCTGACGGAGGAGCGCCGCGCGGCGCTGGCCGAGATCAACGCCGAGCTGGAGGGCGAGGACGACCCGGAACGCCGCATCGACCTGGATGCGCGATGGCACCGCACGCTCCTGGAAAGCTGCGGCAACGAGTACCTGCTGGGCACCATCGACGCCATGAAGCGGGTGATCCGCCGCTACGAGTACGCGTACATGCTGAACGCGGGCTTCATTCCCGTATCCACCCGCACGCACGAGCAGATCGTCGCCCACGTGGTGGCGGGAGAGATCGAACCCGCGGTGCCGCTGCTGGAAAGCAACTGGCGGTTCTCGATGGAAAGCCTGCTCGACTGGCTTCCCGAAGGCGAGTGAGCGGAATG
>NZ_DATBNB010000603.1 GCF_036554565.1 Longimicrobium sp.
CAGATCTTCTGGATGAGCGCCGTGGAACCGACGACGGCGCCGGCCATGAGGTCGGAATGCCCCGCGAGATACTTCGTCGCGCTGTGCACGACGAGGTCGATTCCCAGGGTGAGCGGCCGCTGATTGTACGGGCTCGCGAACGTGTTGTCGGCGAGCGTCACGATGCCCCGCGGGCGGGCGAGCTCCGCCACCGCCCCCAGGTCCGTCAGCCGGAGCAGCGGGTTGCTCGGCGTCTCGAGGAGAATGAGCCGCGTGTTCGGGCGAATGGCCTCCGCGAAACCGGCTGGCGAGGCCTGGTCGACGCTCGTCACCTGGATCCCCCACCGCGGCAGGAGATCACGGGCGAGCGTGGTCGTTCCGCCGTACTGGTTCTTCTGCACGATCACGTGGTCGCCCTGGCTCACGAGCGCCAGCACCGCGGTGGAGATGGCCGCCATGCCGGACGCCGTCAGCATCGCCGCCTCGCCCCCTTCGAGCCTCGCGATCACCGTTTCGGCGTGGGCATGCGTCGGGTTGCCGTACCGCGTGTAGAAGCCGTGATGGCGCGGCTCGCACGCCATCTCGTGGATCTCCTCGGCCGAGTCGCCGCGGAACGTGGCCGTCTGGTAGATGGGCGGGACCACGGCAGACGACGCGCGCAGCGAATCGTCCGCGTGCAGAAGGAGGGTGCCGCGGCCGGGCGCGGGGGCATCAGCGGACATCGGGTGTCTCCTCGGCAAGGGATCGATCTCCATGGCGCGCCTTTCGGGAGATCACGAGAGAGATTCCGGGCGGGGGCCGGCGCCCGGCAGACGGCGGAGGTATTCCGCGACCGTGGCGGAGAGTCCCCGGTCCAGCGCGTCCGCGACGAGCGCGTGCCCGATGGACACTTCCGCGAGATCGCCGACGCGCGCGCAGAATGGCGCGAGGTTTTCCAGGTTCAGGTCGTGGCCGGCGTGAACCGCGAGCCCCGATCGTCGTGCGCTGGCCGCCGCGGCCGCGTACCGGTCCAGCGCCGCGCCGCGCGCGGGGGAGTGGAAGGCGGCTGCGTACGGGCCCGTGTACAGCTCGACGCACTCCGCGCCCAGGCTGGCGGCCGCGGGCATGTGCTCCGGATCCGGATCGGCGAACAGCGACACCCGCACTCCCGCGCCGCGGAGCGTGGCGACGGCGTCCCGGAGCACGGGCTCAGGCCGCGTGAAGTCCCACCCGTGGTCCGACGTCCGCTGGTCCGGTGCGTCCGGCACCAGGGTGCACTGCGCGGGCCGGACCCGCGTTACGAGGCTGATGAACTCGCGGGACGGGTACCCTTCGACGTTCAGCTCCACGCCTCGCAGGCGTACGATCTCCGCGACTTCCTCCACGTCGCCGGGGCGCACGTGCCGCTGGTCCGGCCGCGGGTGCAGGGTAATGCCGTGTGCCCCCGCGTCGAGGCACTGGTTCGCGGCGCGCGCGACGCTGGGCGCACCCGTCGCGCGCGCGTTCCTCAGCAGCGCAATCTTGTTCAGGTTCACGCTGAGCCGGGTCATGGCCGCCTCCGTACAATCGTTGCGGTTTCCCCCCATCCATGCATACATTGCCTATGATTGTATCTATGCGTCGGCTCAGTGTCTGTCAAGCAGCGCACATTTCTCCCCGGCCGGGCCTATGTGGAAAGCAGATTCGCTGCGTAGCGACGTCCCTCTCTATGCGGCCATCGCCGACCGGATCGCGGCCGACATCGAGAGCGGCCGCCTGGCGCCCGGCACCCGGCTTCCCGCCCAGCGGGCGCTGGCGGCGGCGCTGGGCGTCAACTTCACCACGGTCACCCGCGGGTATGCCGAGGCGGAACGGCGGGGGCTGGTCGCCGGAGAAGTCGGCCGGGGTACGTTCGTCCGCGTTGGGCGCGGCGTTGCGGGGGGGCTGCGCGGGAGCGACCCGGGCCGGGTCGTCGACGTGGGCGTAAACCTGCCCCCGGCCCTCGCCGCCGACGCGGCGGCGCGGGCGCTCGAGGGCACGCACGCGCAGATGGCGAAGGACGTGGCCCACCGCGGGCTGCTCGACTATCAGGCGAACGCCGGCACCCCTGACCACCGGGCCGCGGGCGCGAACTGGATCACGGGGCACCAGCCCGATGTCGCCGCCGATCCCGACTGCGTCGTGATCTGCTCCGGCGCCCAGCACGCCATCACGGCCTTGCTGATGTCCCTCACCAGCCCCGGCGACGTCGTGGCGACGGAGTCGCTGACCTATCCCGGCCTGCGCTCACTGGCGGCCCAGATGCACCTGCAGCTTCTCGGGCTGCCCGCGGACGACGAGGGGCTCCTGGTGGAGCCCTTCCGCGCCGCGTGCCGCCGGGGCGGCGTCGCGGTGCTCTACTGCACGCCCACGCTTCACAATCCTACCACGAGCACGATGTCGGTGGCGCGGCGGCAGGAAATTGCGAGCGTCGCGGCCGACGCCGGCGTGCCGATCATCGAGGACGACGTGTACGGCCCCCTGCTCCGGGCGCGGCCGCCGTGCATCGCTTCCCTGGCGCGTGAGCACACGTACTACGTCGCCAGCCTGTCCAAGGCCGTGGCGCCCGGCCTCCGGATCGCCTACGTGCTGTCGCCCGACCGCCGCGCGGCCGAGCGACTGGCATCCGCCGTTCGGGCGACCACGTGGATGGCGGCGCCCCTCCTCTGCGAGATCGCCTCGCGGTGGATCGCCGACGGCACGGCGAACCGGATTCTCCAGGTGGCGCGGCGAGATCTCGCGGCCCGGCAGCGGCGTGCGCGGGCGCTCCTGGGGGGCTGGGACCTCCGCGCCGCGCCGACGGGCATGCACGCGTGGCTCCAGCTCCCGCGGCCGTGGACCACCGCTGACTTCGTGCTCGCGGCGCAGATCAGCGGGGTGCGTGTTGCCCCGGCCGACGCCTTTGCGGTGGGAGATGCGCCCGCGGCCGTCCGTCTCAGTGTGGGGGGACCCGCGAAGATGGACGACCTGGAGCAGGCACTCGCCGTAGTGGCGCAGCTGCTCGCGTCACCGCCCGGCTTCGAAGCCCGGCTGTAGCGGCACGGGGTGGACGAGGGGGGCGCCGGGGCCAGCGCCCATCGCCCGGTTGGCAGGGCGCTCGCGACGCGGTGCGTCGCTGTCCCTGGCTTACCGGGGCGTGGGGACAGGCCGTGCCACGGCGATGTACGAGGCCCGGCTTCCGTGGCGGTCCAGGGCGGTGAACTCCTCCAGTTCCAGCCCGGCGGCGTGGATCTGCGCCCTGAAATCGTCCTCGTAGGTCACGCGGCCGAAATCGATGCTCGTGACCCGCTTCAGCATGGGCTTCAGGATCTCCATCCAGCGAGCCGGCTGTTTCTGGATGGTCTGCGTGAAGAAGATGCGTCCGCCCGGCTTCAGCAGCGCGCAACAATGCCGCAGCGCCTGCTCGGGCTGGGGGAGGAGCATGAAGCTTCCGGAGAAATACACCGCGTCATAGGGCCCCGCCTGGTGATCGTAGACGGATTCGAGACGTACCTCGGCAAGGCCAGCCAGTGAGGAATGCCCAAGCCGCTGCCGCGCGCGCTCGACGTAGTCGCCGTCGATGTCGATGCCCACCACGCGCAGGCGCTTGCGCGACACCAGGTCGTCGTTCGCGAGCAATGCGCCGGCCGTGCCGATCCCCACGTCCAGCAACGCGGCACCTTCGGGGACGCGCCGCAGCACCTCCGCGTACCACCGGGAGGTGAGCCTCAGGATCAGGGTGTCGTAGATGAAGCCGCGAATCATGCGAAAACCGGCAGCGGGATCTGGGATGGAGCAAAGTCGTCCTCGGGCCCTGCGCGTCGGTCTGGCTACGACACCCACAGCATTTTGGCCTCGACGACCCGCCAGGACCCGCCATCGTTGCGGAGTGTGACCAGGTGCCCCGCTCCGCACAACGCGCCGCAGCCGTAGGTGACGTAGACCGCCGCGCGAGATCCGTCGGCCGATCGGCCGATGCCCGACAGCCGGATCACCCCCGCGTACCCCGGATACCGCTCCCGGAAGGCGGTCCAGTAAGCGCCCGGATCGGAGCGGGGAAGTCCGGCCATGTGGTCGTTCGGGACTACGCGGAATCGCTCCGCCGGAAACGCGCCGCGCGGCAGCTCCCGGCGATGCTCGTTCGCCGCCGTGAAGCCGGCCCGCACGTCGTCGGGGACGGACATAAAACGCGAGGCATCGCCCCGCATGTCCATCGTGCTGTCGACGACCAGGACCTTGCGATCCGCCTGGCCGTACCCGAGATGGGCGAGTGCCGCCGTATAGATGGCTGCGTCGACGGCGGCAGAACCTTCCTGGGCCGCTGCCGGCTGCCGGGGCTGCGCGAGGCTGTCGAGGGTCTCGACCTGGGTCCTTCCGTTGCGGCCGAGCGTCACGGCCACGCGGTCGTTGCCGGCAGGCGGGCGCCGGTCCACCACCACGCGGTAGCCACCCCGCACCCGTCCGTGCTCCCGGACGGAACACGCGCGGTCGGTGTCGCTACCGGGCGCTCCGCACACGTTTTCCCGGGCGACTTCCACCGCGCGCGCGCCACTGGGTGAACCGAGGTGCGCGCAGCCGGGGGCGGCGAGCAGGCCGATCGCACCGGCGGCCGTGGAGAGCCGCGCGGCGGAACGGGAGAGGGGATTCGGCATGGGGTTGCTCGGGACGAAGGAAAGCAGCGCGTCCGGAAAACATAATCGCGCCGGGGGATCAGGGCACGATGCGACACTCGTTGGGATGGGACCGTCCCCGACAGCGTAATGGTCAGCAGGCTACCCGCGGGAGTGCGAAGCGGATGAGGATCCGTTCCGCGGCCTCGTCCGCCGCCAGGTCCGTGGTGTCGAGGCGGAACCAGTCGTCCCGCCCGTCGCAGGCACCGCGCGAGTTCAGGCGAAATTGTGCGTCTGCCTGCAGCAGCCGTTGGCGCGATGCAGCGAGATCACGCTTCGACGGCTTTTCGGCCAGGCGGAACTCGGTTTCGTTCCGGCGCAGCCGTTCCGCCAGGGACGCCTCGAGTTCCGCGAACACGACGCGCCCGTCTCGCGTCCGGAAAATGTCTGCCCACCCCTCCACCGCGGCCTCGTCACCCGGATCGTCGAACGCCCACACGTACGTGAAGATCAACCCGGGCAGATTGCTTTCGGCTACTTCTTCGAACATGCGGCGGCGGAATTCTGCGACCAGCCGCTGGAACGGCGGAGAGCCGAACGGAAAGAAACGCAGTACGAGCTCGATCGTGTGATGGTTGTGGAAGAGCCGCAGGCCGGTGAGCGCCGCGAGCTCGTGGCCTACCGCCATCTTTCCGACGGCCGGCGGACCCACCAGGAACACGAGCATCGGCGGATCGACGGCAGCGCTCATCGGAATGCGATTACCGTTCGCCCAGTTCGAAGGAGTTCGACACGGCGTATTCCTCGGGCAGCGGGTCACCTACCCCGCTGTCCGCCCGACGATCGCGCACCCCGACCCACCACCGAAGCCGGTACGTGCCCTCCAGTGAACCATCGACCGCTTCCGACCAGCGCTCGACCTCGTAGGTGTCCGCGCGCAAGCGATAGCGAAAGTGATGTGTTCTCTTCGCGGGGATCACGAGCGGCGCGCTGAGGCACATCAGCTCGGCGGAAGAGAAAGCATGAACCCACGTCCCGCCGACGAGCTTCTGAAGCATTGGTCGCGCCGGGCTGTGGCATGCCGGCACCGCCACCGCTACATCGAGGGTGTTCCGGTAGGTGAGCTCGAAGTCGACGGCATGGAACACGTCCTCCCGGCGGATCTCGTAGGCAGGTGCATCCGTGACCAGAAGGGTCTCGCCGGGTTGGAGCGCCGCGCCTGGGCCGAACGGATCATCCCCGCCGGTACACGCACCGGCAAAGAGCACGGCGAGAACGGCTGGAATGCATTTGCGGAGCGCCACCTTTCACCTCCTATGCCTGAGAATCACCCAAGATGCCGCTTCCTGCCTGAACGCGTCGGCAGCCGCGATCGTGACAGCGGAACGGGAGCGCTGCGGACGCCACCCAGATAGCCACGAGCTCACCCGTCCTTCTGAACCTCGTACTCCAGGAGCATCATCCCGCTGGGGTATGCCTGGTGGCGGCGAAGCGTCAGCTGCCGGCGCACCGCGGGCGAGGGGAGAAGCGGGACTCCGCCTCCCAGCAGAATCGGAATGATCGCCGGCTCCACGGTATCGACCAGGCCCCATTCGAGAAGCTGGGAGAACAGCTCGCCACCGCCATACAGCCAGATGTCGCCGCCTGCGCCGCCGCGCAGCTCACCGATGCGCTCTTCGAGCCCGTCGCGAACCACCTCGATTCCGGGATGCCTTTCCGGATCCAGCGATCGAGAGGCGACCAGCACCTGCTTTCCGCCGAATCCCTGGCCCGCGGCACGGACCACCTCGTACGTGCGGCGGCCCATCAGCAGCGTATCGAACTGGGCGTAGAGCGCCTCGAAATCGAACGAGGGTTCGGGGATGATCCAGCCGAAGTCGTCGTCCGGCCCGGCGATGAAGCCGTCGAGGCTGCATGCAACCTGGTAGCGCACCCGTCTCATTTCACCGCCGTTTGTTTCGGCCCGAGGTCTGGTGGCTGGGCGGCCTCCGCTTCTGCCCGCAGCAATGCGGTGCGGGCCTCCGTCAGCTCGGCAAGGCACCGGAGCCGTACGACCTGGTACTCCCGCCGTCCCGCGCTCCTGGAACTCTCGAACTCGCAGTGGGCGTACCGGTACCGCGTCCAGGCCTCCTCCGCCACCGCCAGCTTGCCGCGCGGCACCGCCTCCAGTCCGGCGGCAGCATCCTGATACAGGCGCTTGTGCTCCGCGTCGGCCTGTTCGTAGCGGACGACGGCACACCGGTACATGTCGTGGAAGGTCCGTGCATCACACGAACGCGCCTGCCCCATAGCCCGGTTCGGGGCGAACAGGAGCAAAACGGCGAGAATCGCGTGCATCACCGCGGTAAATGGGGAAGGAGACCAGGTCGACATACCTCGAATCTCAGCGAGCGAGCCCCTGGCCTCCCAGGGGCACCGTCTCCACGCGGTTGCTGAACCCGGCGATCAGGGGACGTCCCTTCGCGATAGCAGCTTGCACACCGGGGAGGGAGAGCGAAGCCTGATGGCTTTCGCGCGTGTCCCAGACCTCGGTCATCCAGAGTGCGTCGCCATCGCCAGGATCGGCCGCGATCACATAGCTGAGGCACCCGGGCATGGCGTCTGTGCCATCGAGCAGGATTGCCGCCAGGGCGTCGCGCTGGCCCGGTACGGCCGACATCTTTGCGATTAGTCCATACATGGGTTCGATCCTGGGGCGACGTGTGTTGGACCTGGCCGTGCCTGCGGTACATCGGCGCGATGTCCGGCGAATGTACCGCCAGCTACGCCACGGCGCACTTCTTCACCGTGTCGAGGGTGCGGGTGGTGATGTCCTTTCCGAATGTGCGCTCGAGCAGCGTCATGAAGGCGGGGCCCTTGGGGCTGGGCTCGTACGCCGTGAACACCTCGGTGCCTGCAAGCTTGAGGATTCTAGCTCCGTCGAGTTCGAGCGGCAGTTGCACACCAGGGTTCGCGGCGCGCCGCAGGAAGGTGACCACGCGTTTAGCCGCGGGCGGCAGGGCGAACTCGGCGAACGGGTCGCTCGCGACGAGGTCCTGGAGATACTCGGTCGGCCGAATGATCGTGGGGAAAGCATGGCCCATCGACGCGGCTATGGCTTGCTCAGCCTGCCGTTCGAGCGCCTCCCAGGACGACTCACCCGTGGTGAACACGACGTTGCCGCTGGACAGCAGCGTGCGCACGTCGTCGAATCCCGCTGCCTGAAAGCACTCCTTCAGCTGCGGCATCTTGCAGTTCGAGGGGCTGACCCCGCGAAGCAGGGCGGCGTATCGAGGCATGGTCTAGGTCCGCTGGTGAGTACGTGCGCCGTCCCCAAGCTCAGGCGCCAACGCCAGGAAGCGCAAGTGCCTCCAGCCCCGACTCGCCGAACGCGGCCACTGGCGGACGCGCCCGTCCCGAGACACGACAACGTCACCTCAGCTCCCATCACGATGTCAGGGTTGGCGATGTATGCCGACGCGCCGCACAGAAATGCGCACCTGACCCGATTCATTCACCTATTGACATCGACGCAGCTGCGCCTGTCCGAGTCGGGCTTCCGGGCCGGAAACCAGCAACCGGTAGATTACGAGATCGGACCAGAGCGATGCCTGGGTCACCTACGATGCTACGGATGTTGCAGGCGACACTCAACGGCTCGCCCGAACCGTTTCCCCGTGTCGGTATTCAGCACTACGCCAAGAAGCTGTTCGTGGAGTGGCGGCTGGTCGGTGACTACGTGGACCTCCCTGAGGGGCCCAATGGCGGCCGGCACCTCGTGAGGCAGGCGAATGGCGCGTTCATGACCAACTCGGCATGCGCGGTGCTCGGATGGCTGATCAATGCCGGAGCCACTGCTGGCCGGTGCGCCACGCGCGCGACAGGCATGCTGGCCACCACAGGACTCTGGAACATCATGACGGCCCGCCTGGGCAAGACCGATGGCATCGTTCCGGGCAGCTCGCAGATCTACCCGAACGCCATGAGGAACTTCGAAATTCCCAAGGGGGATTCCCATGTCGGCGAGACCAAGAGTAGTCTGACGCGAGACAAGCTTCGATTCGCCCTGCGCGATTACCAAGGGGTACTTCCGCGGATGAACTTTTGATGAATGTGCAGCCAATCACCCGCGCGGAGCGCATCCGCCGCGGGTTGGGACTCTTACTGGGGTGGCTCACGCTGCTCGCTGCGGCAGCCTGCAAGGATCCCACAGGTTCGAGCACGCGCGCCGGCCTTCTTTGGCGGGCACCCCTGGCCGAACGGGACCAACGGTCGATCAGTGTACCCGCAACGGATGGGCAGCGCGTGTACGCAATCGGTGGGGGGCTCGTCGCGCTCAATGCGCAATCAGGGGCGGTGGCCTGGCGCAGTCCGCTGAGCAAGTACGCGCCGATCAACGTCGTGGTGCGGAACGGGCGCGTATTCACGGTCGAGGAGTTCGCCTACGGCTTCGATGCGGCGACCGGGAGCGAGCTGTGGCGGTTCAAACCCGATTCTGAGGGCGCACTCGGCGAAAGTACCGCAGACGAGCAGTCCATGTACTTTGGCACGGGCTCCCACCGTGTGTATGCACTGGATGCAGCTACCGGAACGCCGCGCTGGAGCACGGACGTCGGGCCCGACTGGAAGTACCGGGGCATCGTTATGGGTGTCAGCGTGAGCGGCGACACGGTATATGCGGCCGTTCGCCAGTACAACGCTGAGAATGGATACATCTCCACCGGCTGGATCTTCGCCCTTGATCGCGCCACCGGCCGCGCACTCTGGAGCTATCGCAACGGTACCGGAGCCGACATTCGCAGCGTAAGCTCGGCGCCGACGGTTGCCGGACGGCTCCTTCTTGCGAGCGATCTGCACGGGGGCTCCTTCTTCGCCGTGGACCGGTTCACGGGAACCGAGGTCTGGCGCGTGAACGCGGCGCCGGGCTACGTCGGTCCCCGCCCAGCGCCCCGCGTCGTAGGCGAAGTTGCGTATCTGGGCTCAAACGACACGCAGGTCTACGCCGTCGACCTGCAGACCGGCCGCGTGATCTGGAAGCGGAAGCTGCCCGCCAGTATCAGCGAGTTCGCCGTCTGCGGGAACCGGGTATTCGCGGTTTGGCCTGGGTTGTCCGTACTGGACCGCGCGTCCGGACGGGTGCTCTACCAGGCAGACGAGGAGTCGACGGACTACCTTACCTCTGGCTTCGCGGTGCACGACGACCGGGTGTTCGTGCTCGGCAACAGGGCGGCGTACGCCTACAGCTGCAGTTGAGAACCAGCGCCAAGGTTGGCCTGATCGCACTGGGGCCGCCTACCCGGCTCGTGGATCAAGAGGGAACACAATCGTAGCCCTACTGAGTCGACGGCGAAGTGTGCTCACCTCGATCATCCTGCTGGCGGCAGCGCTTCCGTTCGCGGCTTCAGGGTGCGAGGACATCTTTGGAGGAGCCCGAGGCGGTGCTCCCCCCCTGCTCTGGCGCACACCGCTGGAAGCGAAGATGAGCACCTCCGACGAGCTGCCCGCCACGGATAGGGAGCGCGTGTACGCGATCGCCGGCGGAATGGTGACGTTCGACGCGCGCTCCGGCGAGATCGTCTGGACGTACCGGCTGACGTTCACCGTGCCTAAGAATGCGACGGTGCGCAACGGGCGCGTCATGGCCGCGGAAGGGATCGCGTTCGCTTTGGATGCCTCTACCGGCAAGGAATTGTGGCGGTTTACGCCAGACTCCCACAGCGGGTTCGGCGAAAGCACCGCCGATGACCGAGCCTTCTACTTCGGGACGGCATCTCACCGGGTGTACGCGCTGGACCAGAACACCGGAGCGCTGCTGTGGAGCCGTGACCTGGGACCGGACTGGAAGTACCCTGGGCACGTAAAGGGAGCCGCCGTCAGCGGCGACACCTTGTACGTGAGCGCCGAACAGTTCTACGCGCAGAATGGATACATCTCCACGGGTTGGATCTTCGCAATGGACCGTGCTACGGGAGAAATCCTTTGGCGCTACCAGAATGGCGAAGGAAAAGACTGGCGCACGGTTTCCTCCAGCCCGACCGTGGCCGGCGCGCTGTTGCTCGTGAGCGACGCGACGGGGAACTCCTTCTTTGCCGTCGACCGATTCACCGGTCGCGAGGTGTGGCGTGTGATGGGTGCACCTGGGAAATTCGGGCCGGAATACTCTCCCGTCGTAGGGGACGGAACGGCATACGTAGCATCGGCGGACAACTTCGTTTACGCCGTGGACGTTCAGACCGGCCAGATACGGTGGAAAACCCGCACCCCAGCCAGCAACTACGGGTTCGCCGTGTGCGGCAGCCGCATCTTCGTGAGCTGGCCAGGGCTGTCCGTGCTGGACCGCACCACGGGACGGGTGCTTTATCAGGCCGATGAGGAGGCTACGGAATATCCCACGTCCGCGCTCGTGGCGCACGGCGACCGCGTCTTCATGCTGGGCAACCGGGCTGCGTACGCGTACCGCTGCAACTGAGCAGCGGGTGGAGAGCAAGGGGCGCCCGTGTTCCGGGCGCCCCTTCGTGCTTCATTCCCTGCTGGTTCCGCGCGAGTTCCAGCCAATGTTCGATGGGATGTCCGTACTTCTTCTCAATCGAAGGGAAATAGGACGCGCGCCCGTTGGCTTCTCGTCTCTCAGGATACCGGTACCATGGTGCGGACGAGCGGAACGCGCGGTCCTGGGCATCGGCCGCTCAGTCATCGCTCCCGCCAATCGGCAGGAGCCGGCTCCTTGGAGACCACCCGGAGCAGGTGATACTCGTAGCTCGACCCATCCGCCGGGGGATTGCGGATG
Organism: Longimicrobium sp.; assembly: GCF_036554565.1. Taxonomy (NCBI): domain Bacteria; kingdom Pseudomonadati; phylum Gemmatimonadota; class Longimicrobiia; order Longimicrobiales; family Longimicrobiaceae; genus Longimicrobium; species Longimicrobium sp. The sequence goes on from NZ_DATBNB010000603.1 coordinate 11,332, forward strand.
CTGCGGCGGCGGACCTGGAGGACGTACAGGTACCCGGGTTCAAAGGTGAAACCCTGAATGGAGTCGAAGAAGAAGTCCCACTCATTGGAGGGTCGTTCCTTCACGAGGAGGCACTGCTGAACTTCCATCCCCATGCACTCGGCCGTCTGCGGGCCCACATGGAGAGTGAGAAGCCGTGTGGAGTTCGGCTCCAGGATTCCGCACCCGCTCAGATTGGGCACGACGAGGGCGAGCAGGAACAGGCAGCCAAAGATCGATCGCATGAGGGGATCCGGTGTTTGGGAGTATCCGCGGGACGGGGCAGCGACGCCCGCGCGTCGTTAGAACGCCGCGGGATCAAATCTACGCACAGCAGGCCGGCCGAACGGAGGCGTGCTTCCCCGGAGTTGGGGAGGTCGTGCTCGGTGAGTGGATGGCAGCGCGACGGGCCCGTGCCTCGTACTACTGCGGCCCGGCGAGGACGTAGGCGACGATCGCATTGGCGTGACCATGTCCCAGGCCGTGCTCTGCCTTCAGCCACTTCACCAGGTCCATGTGCTTCATTCCCTGCTGGTTCCGCGCGAGTTCCAGCCAGTGTTCGATGGCATGTCCGTACTTCTTCTCAATCGAAGGGAAGTAGGACGCTGGCCCGATGGGCTTCTCGTCTGTCGACATGGGTGCTCATTTCGATATGCGAGTGAGGGAAATTGAGCGGCAACCCGGCCAACTGGGCGAGCTGTTGGAGGGACGCCGACTCGGCTTCGGGCGAACTGAGGCCCGAATGCATGATCTTCAACGCGCATCAAGCACCGCGTGCAATTCCGAATCCGGCGCCTTAAGGCCGAACAGGGTACCATTCCTTTCTTCCGTCTTTTTTTTGGCTTTTCTGCGAAGTCGGTCGAGCAACTCGTTCCCGAACCGCTGCCACAACGCATTAGCCACCGGCTCTACCAACCAAATACTGTATCGTCTGTCAATGACGGACTCTGCGAGCACGGCGAAGCGCCACCAGTCGGTCGCTTCTTTAGCGGCAACTGCTGCGCTCACCCAGTGCATCGCCCAGGCGTTCTGCCTGTAATTTTTCAGTGCTGCGGCGCTGACGTCAGCAAGGAAGCCGACGCGGGTGGCCTGGAGGACGCGTTCTGATTGTGCGTTCTCACATCGCAGGCCGGCGACCGTTATAGCGAGCGCATGGTCCGCAACAGCGTTACTGGAAAACGATTCCTCAACGAAGCGCTCTAGCCACTCGCCTGCCCCAGAGAACTCCGCCGCTGCAACGGCGGCTTCGATCTCGCTGTCGGCTAAGGCACTCGTGAATCGCGCCGAACGAAGGCCGTTGATGGCGGCGCCGCCCTGCGCGCGGAAGAGAGCGAGATCATCTAAGTCGTGGCCGTCAATCGTCACTCGCGTGATACTGCGGGTGCCACGCAAATGCGACAGGACGGCCGCGCTGAGTTCGTCATCACGCGATGCAAAGGCCGCAGCAACTGCTAGCCCTACATTGTTTACTTGGCGAAGGAGCCATGGATCCGTTGTGCGCAGGATGCTTTTCAGCCATTCACTCACCTTGGCCGCGTGCTCAGCAACAACGTACTCGAGACCATGTTGTGGGGGTGCCTCCGATAGGTACTCCGCTTGTTCGTTTTCAAGCTGATCATGGAACTGGCGTAACCACGCGCGGATGCCCTCCTGCTTCTTGGCGAAACCCTCGAGACCGCCGTCCGGCTCAGCAAGCTCTCTGATCGCGTCTTCTCCGCTCTGCACCGCAGTCGCCTCACCCCAGCCTGTCGCACGGAACCCATCGGTCGAGACATCTAGGTATGGCTGAACTTCGTCTCCATGGACGACGCTACAGCTACTCAATGCTCTTATGATGATGTTATCAAGATACCCAACATACAATTCAAGGCCCTTTCCTTTCAGATGCAAGACGACCTGTCCGAGGAATCTTGGATCCACGAACCTAATCAAGTCATCGCGCTTCCTAGCAAGCACGGCTCGAGTGAACAAGACATGGTGATAATACGATTGGCGGGCGGGCGCTTCGAGCAGCGATATCAATTGCTCGAACAAGTCCGCATCTGCGCAACCCGCTCCCGCTATTGCTGCCGCCACGGCAAGCTCGTCGTTCGTGCTTTCGAGATTTTCAAGAATCGCAGCCCGAAGTGGTTGTGTTAACTTCGCCTGTCCTAATCCGGCGAACAGTAGCACTCTTGAAAGGGCGACGGTATCGGCTGCTGACGTGGCTCGTGCTAGCTGATTGTCGATGTCTTCGCTAGGAACTTCGGAGATTGCGTAGGCAAACCGCGAGTCAAGTGGACAGGCGGACGGCAGGCGCAGTATCCACTGTAGTTGCGACCGCGCGTCGAGATGGGGCATGCAGGCCACTAGGAGGTTCGATGCGATCCAATCACGCTCCCTGTTTTCGTCGTTGTCCATCGTGACCAATCGTTCAAAGGCTTCAAGAACGGTCGTGACGGTATCTTGAGTAAACAATGGGCTCAGACTCGGGAGACGCCATCCCAATTGACGGAGTGCAAAGCCAGTTCTTTGGCCCGCAGATGCTGCAATTCCACGAAACACCCCGATCAAAGGGCCAGGGTTGAACCGAGTGAGCGGCTCTGTCGCGTATTCGAGGTTATGCTCCTCCAGTGTGTTCCCCATGTGGGACCACACTGTCATGATGTCCACAGCAGCGAGCGCGTCTAGCGCTGTCTGGAATTCAGACGCTGACAAGGCGCCAGGGTCGCTCGGGTCTACGTCACTGAAGCACTCACCAATGTACCACGACTTGCCCGGTGTCGGATCATGTAGCTCGCGAGCACGTTTTTCAGACTCCTCATCGCCGAGCAACCGGAGTGTGAATGCCGCCGCCCTCCTGGCGATTTCCGAGGACTGGCTTGTAATCGTAGAAACCACCGCTTTTATGGCCACCACAGCCTCCGCAGGATCCTTCCTGTTGAGCTTCACAACCCAATGGAGTTCTTCTGAAGCATTGTAGACCGAGGATGCTACAGATTGGGCGAACGACCACGCCAACAAGCCTTCAGCGAACACTGCCAAGGGCTTCCCAGCCAAGAGTAATGCACACAGATGCGCAAGTCGCATTTCCGAAGGGGCAGCGGCCTCGAAGGTCAGCCTGTCGAAGAGCACGCGTTCCTCGGGCATCAATTCACTCAGCTTTCTGTCAATACGCGCTGCGACTTCGGTACTCCTAGTCGCTGCATTCTCTAGGTGGCGGAGTACCAACTCTTCTTTCCTGCTCCACCGGCCAAGCCATCGGGGCAGTCTGGTCTCTAGCAGAACGGCGACCTTTCCATGATCACCCACCGATTGAATCAGCTTCACCATGTTCTGAGGCTGATAGCCTGGCGGAAGATCACCTTCTGCTTGTTCCGCAACGTCGAGGAAGGGTACCGGGTCAATCGTTGCTGCTTGGCGCATCGTATCGAAGGCAGCGTCGCTCACATTTTGAAGCGAAAGCCAAGCTCGGATGAGGGCGCGCGATATCACGTTCGACGTGTCCGAACTCCAGCACGCGAGGATTGCCGCGGCGGCAACTATCTCCGCAACACGATCGAAGCCACGGATCGGATCAATAATCCCGCTAAGTGACTCGTCGGCATCTTTATCGGTGCTGGCGGCGCCCAACTCGTCCTGTTCACGCAACTCACTGTTGATCAGAAGGCCAATCGCGTACGGCAACACTTCCTCGCGAAATTCGTATTTCGTACCCGTTGGCGAGGCGGTGTGAAGAAAACGCCCTTCCTCAACCTCGGTCAAGTCGTCACGTACTACATCGAGTCCCTTCCGGCGAGCCGCGCCAGAGAACTCAGTCCATTGATCACGGTCAAACTTCGCTTTCGGTCCCGCGAGCCATGCTCTCGCGTGCTCACGGATTAGGTTCTCGAAATCGCCTTCGTTGTGTGCAACAAGATCGCCTCGTTCAACAACTCGGGCTTTCCAGTATTCAAGCAGGAGTTTTTCAATGCTTAGCTGCTCTGGGTGAATTATAAGTTCACTCAGCATTGACTTAGCAATTGAGCAAACGCGCGGGTTGCGGATGAATTCGCGAAGTTTTGCGGGTAGATCAGCAAGGGGGACACCGATGCTGTTGAGTTCAGATGCGAGTTCCTCATCACTAAAAGGCGGTACGTCTACACGGTACACGTCCACAAGGCCTCTGAGCCGCGGTTCGACTTCCCGCAGCCAGTGCGCACGACGGGAACTGACGATAACTACGCCGCCGAGTTGATGGAGCAATTCACTATGGCTTTTGATCACGTCCGCCCACGGAAGCGTACTGTGTTCGTTAAGACCGTCCAAAATCAGAACAAATCGCAACTGAGATCTATCCGGCGTTTTTGCCCAACGTCTAATCCGTTTACCCCATGCTTGGCTACTCGTCCCGCCGTGAGTGTCCGCTAGAATTCGTGCAATGCTCTCGATTGGATCATGCGGTATAAGGCGACTCGAACGTCGTCCCGCTACAAAGAGCGCAATCGGCGGATCAGGCAATGACGCCCACCACTGCGCGGCCGCCCAACTCTTACCTACGCCTTCTTCACCCACCAGTGCAATCACAGATTCTCCGGTGAGTGCAGAGTTCACTGCGTCGCTGATTGCTGTAGAGATCGCAGGCCTTTGCAGTGCGGGACGGTCCGCGTCTGAAACCGTGAGAAACTGACTAAATGACTGCTGCGACTTAAGGCGCGTCGTAAATCGTTCCTGCAGCCATGCCCGCGTTTGGTCACGGAGGGGCCCGAGTCCGACTTCCGCTTCACTAAGCGAATCGAACAATCTGCGGCGTTGCGCGTCGAATGCAGATGCGCTGACTACAGTATCTAAATCGGAGGCGAATGTTGTCTGATCGATCGCCGAAACCTGGGTAGCGAACCAACGCAGCGTAGCCGAACGCGTTGAAGCGAGTAGAACAGCAAGGGGTGGGAGTGGTCGCTCTGCCCAATCTAGAGGGAGAAACGTTATGCCAAACTCTTGAAGCAGCTCGGAAAGCGTTACGATCGTGCCTTCACCTACCTCAGATGTCGCTCCGAGTACCCATAAATCGACAACGTGTCGAAGCGCTCCACCTGCAACACTCGCCTTCCCGACTAAATCTTCAGTTGTAAGGTTTGCCGAATATCGCTTTGCCTCCATCGCCACCGCGAAACGGGCCGGTGCAGAGCTCGCGTCACGACCGTACTGTAATCCAGATTTCGACAGTCGGAAAACCTGCCCGGTGAACGACGAGAGTGCCGTCGCAACCAAGCCCTCAAATCCATTCGGGCCGGCTGGCGGCAAATCTACCAAAATCTCTTGGAGGCGTCTCAGCGCGCCGTCCAGCGCATGGGGCATAAGGGCCGACACTCGTTGGGGGTTTCTCGAATCCCTACCCACAGAAAAGTAACACACCCGCGCGACGCGGTCAGCACGTCCACGGCGGGTTGGATCCCTCAGTGGTATGCTCGTCATGTGATCAGGCCGAATAATTAGGATGGGGCATCGTTGAGTTCGCGGACGACCTGCGGGATGCAAAGGCAGGCCTGTCGCGAGTGACGCCGCCTAGCTGATCCACGTTCCCGTCCCGGGTGGCCTCCGGAATCCCCTGCCCCCACCCCCGGCGCAGTTCCTGCAGCCGCGCGCCGCGCCGGGCCGGTCCTGCCATGCAGTCGAGCGCCCGCAGATGAGCTCCGCCCCAGGGCGCGGACCAAGCACACACGAGAGCCAGACACAAGGGAGCCCCGCGTTGAGCGCCGACACGCTGTGGTACAAGGATGCCGTTTTCTACGAGCTTCACGTCAAGGCCTTCCAGGACTCGTCGCAGGACGGAGTGGGCGACTTCGGCGGGCTGGTGCAGCGGCTGGACTACGTGGCCGGGCTGGGCGTCGACGCCATCTGGCTGCTGCCCTTCTACCCGTCACCACTGCGCGACGACGGCTACGACATCGCCGACTACTACGGCATTCACCCCAGCTACGGCAGCATCGACGACGTCCAGCGCTTTCTTGACGAGGCCCACAAGCGCGGCCTGAAGGTGATCGCCGACCTGGTGCTGAACCACACCAGTAGCGACCACCCCTGGTTCCAGCGCGCGCGCCGGGCCCCCAAGGGCAGCCCCGAGCGCAATTTCTACGTGTGGAGCGACGACGACACGCTGTACAAGGAAGCGCGCATCATCTTCACCGACACCGAGCCCAGCAACTGGACGTGGGACCCGGTGGCGCAGCAGTACTACTGGCATCGCTTCTTCAGCCACCAGCCGGACCTGAACTGGGACAACCCCGAGGTCAAGGAGGCGATGTTCCGGGTGATGGAGTACTGGCTGGAGCGCGGGCTCGACGGCTTCCGCGCCGACGCCGTGCCGTACCTGATCGAGCGCGAAGGCACCATCTGCGAGAACCTTCCCGAGACGCACGAAATCCTCAAGGAGTTCCGCGTCCGGCTGGAAAAGAACTACCCCGGCCGCATCCTCCTCGCGGAAGCCAACCAGTGGCCCGAGGACGTCCGCCCGTATTTCGGGGACGACGACGAGTTCCACATGGCGTTCCACTTTCCCCTGATGCCTCGGATCTTCATGGCGGTGCGGCAGGGGATCCGGAAGCCCATCGTGGAGATCATCGAGCGGACGCCGGCCATCCCCGAGAACACGCAGTGGTGCATGTTCCTGCGCAACCATGACGAGCTCACCCTGGAGATGGTGACCGACGAGGAGCGCGACTACATGTACCGCGAGTACGCGGCCGATCCGCGGATGCGCATCAACCTGGGAATCCGCCGCCGGCTGGCGCCGCTGCTGGACAACGACCGGCGCAAGATCGAGCTGCTGAATTCGATTCTGTTCACCATGCCCGGTTCGCCGATCATCTACTACGGCGACGAGATCGGGATGGGCGACAACGTATGGCTGGGCGACCGCGACGGCGTGCGCACGCCCATGCAGTGGTCGCCGGACCGCAACGCCGGCTTCAGCCGCACCGAGCCCGAGCGGCTGTACCTGCCCGTGATCTCCGACGCGGTCTACGGATACCAGGCGGTGAACGTCGAGGCGCAGGAGCGCTCGCCCTTCTCCCTGCTCAACTGGACCAAGCGGCTGGTGCGCGTCCGCAAGCAGCACCGTGCGTTCGGACGCGGCTCCATCACCTTCCTGGAGCCCGAGAACCCGCACGTGCTTGCCTACCTGCGCGAGTACGGCGAAGACGTGATCCTGGTGGTCAACAACCTGTCGGGCGCGGCGCAGGCGGTGCAGCTGGACCTGGCGGAATATGCCGGGCGCGTCCCCGTGGAGCTGCTGGGCGACACGGCGTTCCTCCCCATCGACGAAACGCCGTACGCGCTGACGCTCAGCCCCTACGGCTTCTTCTGGTTCGGGCTGCGGACGCCGCGCGCGGCCGACCAGGCGGAGATCGACCCGGAGCTGGCGCGCGAGTGGGCGCAGCAGGACGCCACCATGCTGGAGGGGAGCGACCTGGTGGTGCGCCTGATCCGCGGCGTGCCGACGGAGTGGGTGCGCGCCCAGCGCTGGTTCCGCAGCAAGGCGCGCGACGTCACCAGCATCGAGCACGCCGACGACGCGGTGGTGCACCCGGAGCGCGCGCCCACGCTGCTGCTGGGCGTGGCGAAGGTGTGCTACAGCGAGGGGATGCCGGAGCTGTACCTGCTTCCCTTCACCCTGCGCCCCACGGGCGAGCCCGGTGCGCCCGCGCCGGAGCCTATCGTCAGCCACCAGGGCGAGGCGGGCGAGGTGCAGCTGTACGAGGCGCTGGCGGACCGCCGCGTGGCGGGAACGCTGCTGGAGGTGATGGCGTTCGAGCGGCAATTGAAGACGCGCATCGGCCAGTTCAGCGGCCACCTGACCGGCGCGATCGAAACGGTGGAATCCACCGGCCCCGTGCGCCCCGTGGGCGCCGAGCAGAGCAACACCTCGCTGGTGTTCGGCGAGAACCTGGTGATGAAGGTGTTCCGCAAGCTGGAGCCGGGGATCAACCCCGACCTGGAGGTCACGCGCTTCCTCACGCAGCGCGCGGGCTTCCGCTCCGTGCCGGCGCTGGCGGGGTGGATCGACTACCGCAACCAGCACGGCGACGTGCACTCGGTGGCCGGCCTCTTCGAGTTCGTCCCCAACCAGGGCGACGCATGGAGCGTGACGCTCAAGGCGCTTCACCGCTACCTCTCCGCCGCCTCGCGCAGCGCGGCCGATCCCGACACGGTGTCGGGGCAGGAGGCGGTGCGGCGGATGGCGGGAGACATCTTCCCCGCCATCGAACGGCTGGGCGAGACCACGGCGCGGATGCACCTGGCGCTGGCGTCGGTAAGTGACGACCCGGCGTTCGCCCCCGAGCCGGTGACGGAGGACGACGTGCAGCGGGCCATCGAGGGCTTCCGCAACCAGGTCGATACGGTGCTGGGCGACCTGGGGCGGCAGCTGGAAGCCATCCCCGGCTCGTTCGGGCACGGCGTGCAGGCGTCGCTCCAGGAGGTGGTGCGGGCCGCGCCCGACCTTCGCCACCGCGGCGAAGACCTGCGCGCGCTCACCGGCTCCACGGTCAAGGCGCGCTACCACGGCGACTACCACCTGGGCCAGGTGCTGCGCGCGCAAACGAACGCGCCCGGCGGCAGCGAGTGGTACGTGCTGGACTTCGAGGGCGAGCCCGCGCGCCCGCTAGCCGACCGCCGCGCCAAGAAATCGGTGCTGCGCGACGTGGCGGGAATGCTGCGCTCGTTCAACTACGCGGTGCGCGTGGCCATGCAGGAGTTCAAGACCGACGACCTGCGCCTGAAGCTGGCCATCGAGCGCTGGGCCAACGCGTGGGAAGGACAGGCCCGCGAGCTGTACCTGGGCGCCTACCGCCGCACCGTCGCCGGCTCCTCCATCGTTCCGCAGGACGCCGAGACGATGGCGCGCGTGCTGGCCGTCTTCGAGCTGGAAAAAGCGGTGTACGAGATGGGATACGAGATGAACAACCGCCCCGAGTGGCTGTGGGTGCCGGTGGAAGGCATCCGCTCCATCCTGGGAGGCCGCGCGTGAAGCCGCCGCTGATCTACAACCTCTTCCCGCGCCTGGTCGGCCCGACCACGCGCTGGGCGGAGCATGCCCGGCGCGCGCGGGAGATGGAGTTCGAGTGGCTGTACATCAACCCGTGGCACTACCCCGGGTTCAGCGGCAGCCTGTACGCGGCCAAGGACTTCCGGCGGCTGAATCCGGCCTTCCTTCCCGCCGGAGCCGACCCCATGAGCCTGGAGCCGCTGCGGTACGCGCTCAAGCAGGTGCGGCAGATGGGGATGAAGCCGGTGATGGACCTGGTGGTGAACCACACCAGCAAGGACTCGCCGCTGATCGAGCAGCACCCGGAGTGGTACGAGTGGGAGCATGGCCAGGTGCGCAGCCCGTTCGTGGTCGATCCCGACGACCCGTCCAAGGTCACCGTCTGGGGCGACCTGGCGGAGATCAACAACAACACGCACCAGGGGCGCGAAGCCCTGTGGCGGTACTGGGCGGGGATCGTCGTCGAAGCCATCGACCTGGGCTTCCGTGGCTTCCGCTGCGATGCCGCCTACAAGGTGCCGTCCGAGCTGTGGCGCTTCCTGATCGCCGAGGCGCGCAAGGCGAACCCCGACGTCGTCTTCTTCGCCGAGACGCTGGGCGCGCCGGTGGAAGACGTGGTGGCGCTGAAGACCGCCGGGTTCGACTACTTCTTCAACTCCTCCAAGTGGTGGGACCTGAGCCAGGCGTGGGCGCTCAAGCAGCACGAGGAGTTCGGCAAGATCGCGCCCTCCATCGCCTTTCCGGAGTCGCACGACACGCCTCGGATGGCGGCGGAGAGCGGCGAGCGGCAGGAGGTGCAGCGCCAGCGCTACGCCGTCGCCGCGGCGTTCTCGGCAGGGGTAATGATGCCCATCGGCTACGAGTTCGGGTTCCGCAAGCAGGTGAACGTGGTGCAGACGGCGCCGTCCGATTGGGAGCGGCGGCACTGGGACCTGCGCCCGTTCATCACCCGCGTCAACCGGCTGAAGCTCTCGCATCCCCTTCTCCAGGGCGAGGGGCACCTGCGCGCGGAGTTCGGGCTGGACAGCGACCGCCTGCTCCTTCAGCGCCGCAGCGACGACGGGTCGCAGCGCGGGTGGATCATCATCAACAAGGTGTGGGAAGAGGGGCGCGAGATGTCGCTGGGCCCGCTCGTCGGCGCCGCGAAGTCGCACCGCCTGTTCCGCGTCTGCCGCGACGACATGCCCGAAGGCGGCGAGCCCATCCCGGAAACGCTGTCGCTGAACCCGGCGGAGGTCGTCTACGTGCTGCCGGTCGCCGAGCCGATGAAGCCCGCCGAGCCGGCCATGGCGACGGAGCCGGCGAAGTCCGCCGAGTCAGAGAAGTCTGCCGAGTCGACGAAGTCCGCCGAGCCCGTGAAGCCCGCGGAGCCGGCCAAGTCTGCCGAGCCGGTGAAGCCCGCAGACTCGGTCAAGGCGACCGAGCCGGCGAAGTCCGTCGAGGCTCCGAAGCCGGTCGAGGCGCCGAAGTCCGCGAAGCCGGGGAAGGCTGCCGATGCCTGATTCGCCCACGATCGGGGGGCGCGCCAGCGGCATCCTGCTTCATCCCACTTCCCTGCCCGGCCCTGGAATCGGCGACCTGGGCGAGCACGCGTTCCGGTTCGTCGACTGGCTGGTGGAGGCCGGGCAGTCGCTCTGGCAACTGCTGCCACTGGTGGCGGTAAACGAAGGAGGGTCGCCGTACAACGCCCTCTCCGCCTTCGCGGGGAACCCGCTGCTGATCAGCTCCGCGGAGCTTCACCTTCACGGGCTGCTCCCCGCCGGCTCCGTCGCGCCGCCGCAGGAGATGGACGACGACTGCGTGGATTTCGGCGTCGTCGCCGCGTGGAAGGACGAGGTAGTCCGACGCGCGTACCGCGTGCTGGTGGAGTCGGAAGACGAGGAGCTGCGGGCGGAATTCGCGCGCTACCAGGACGTGAACGCGGAGTGGCTGCCGGACTACGCGCTCTTCCGCGCGCTCCGCGAGCGGCACGGCGGCAAGGGCTGGGTGGCGTGGCCGGATGCGCTGCGCCGTCGCGACTCCGCCGCCCTGGCGCAGGCGCGGCGCGAGTTGGCGAATGCCGTGGAGCGGCACGCCTACGCGCAGTACCTGTTCGACCTTCAGTGGTCCGCCGTGCGCCGCTACGCCAACGCGCACGGCATACAGATCGTGGGCGACGTTCCCATCTTCGTCGCACACGACAGCGCCGACGTGTGGGCCCACCAGCGCCTATTCAACTTGGACGACGACGGTATGCCGACGGAGGTTTCGGGCGTGCCGCCGGACTACTTCAGCGAAACCGGGCAGCGCTGGGGCAATCCGCTCTACCGCTGGGACGTGCTGAAGCAGGACGGCTACCGCTGGTGGATCGAGCGCTTCCGCCGCACGCTGGAGATGGTGGATGTGGTGCGAGTGGACCACTTTCGCGGCTTCGAGAGCTACTGGTCCGTGCCGGCGGATGAGGAAACGGCGATCCACGGCGAGTGGATGCCAGGCCCGGGGCGCGAGCTGTTCGACGCCGCGCGCCGCGAACTGGGCGCGCTGCCGCTGATCGCCGAAGACCTGGGAATCATCACCGACGAGGTGGAGGCGCTGCGCGACGACCTGGCGCTGCCAGGAATGCGTGTGCTGCAGTTCGCCTTTGGTGGGGACGATCCCGAGAACCCGCACCTTCCCGGCAACTACGTCCACAACGCCGTCGCCTACACCGGCACGCACGACAACGACACGGCGCTCGGCTGGTACGCCGACGCGGACGGCGACGCGCGCAGGGCCGTGCAGAAGATGGCGGCTGGCGACGGCGACATGCACTGGCGGATGATCGAAACCGTGCTGAACTCCGATGCAGGCTGGGCGGTGATGCCGCTGCAGGACGTGCTGGGGCTCGGCGGGCAGGCGCGGATGAACACGCCCGGCGTGCCGGAGGGCAACTGGGCCTGGCGTTTCCGCCACGGCGCGCTGACCGCGGAACTGGCGCAGCGCCTGGCCGAGCTCGTCCGCGCGTCCGGACGGGCGCCGGACCCGCGCGTGCCCGTGGGCATCGCCACGGACGAAGCGGAGGAGGAGGAATGACGGAGCGCGTAGCGCTGGTCACCGGGGGTGCCGGCAACCTAGGATTGGCGGTCACCGCCGCGTTCCTGGACGCGGGCTGGCGCGTGGCCGTGCCCGTCCACGGCGGCCCGGGCGACGGGCTGGCGGAGCTGGCGTCGCGCCACGAGGGGCGCGTCACCTGGTTCGCGGCAGACCTGTCGGCGGAGGACGGGGCCGAGCAGGCGGTGGCGCGAACGGTGGATTGGGCGGGGCGCATCGACGCGGCGGTGCACACGATGGGCGGCTACGCGGGCGGGCAGTCCATCCCCGAGACGCCGGTGGAAGTGTGGGACCGGATGATGTCCATGAACCTGCGCAGCTCGTTCCTGCTGGCCCGCGCGGCGATCCCGCGGATGGGCGAGGGCGGCGCGCTGGTGTTCGTCGCCTCGCGCGCGGCGGTCAGCGGGCGCAAGGGCCACGCGGCGTACGCGGTGTCGAAGGCGGCGCTGCTGACGCTGACCGAAGCCATCGCCGAGGAGAACCGCGGCGGGGTGCGCGCCAACGCCGTGCTGCCGGGGACCATCGACACGCCCGCGAACCGCGCCGCCATGCCCGGCGCGGACTACAGCCGGTGGACGCCGCCGGAAGAGATCGCCCGCGTGGTGCTGTTCCTGGCGTCTCCGGAGTCCGCGCCTGTGAGCGGGGCGGCCGTTCCCGTCTACGGGCAAAGCTAGACAAAGGTTGAGCACGGTGAATGCGTGTGGCTGCCGCACGGCACGCGGCACCCGGCGCGGGCCCATCCACTTTTAGGAGAAACCAAGATGAAGACAGGCCTGATTGCGATCCCGTTCGCGCTGATGGCCCTGGCCGCGTGCGGCGGCGGGGGCGACGAGGGGCAGGCACCCGCGACGAGCGACACCGTGTCCTCCACCACGGTAGCGCCCGCGGTCGGCGGCGACAGCGCCGCCGCGGTGGGTGACACGTCGCACACCAGCGCGGCGAACCCCAGCATTCAACTGGCCGCGGTCGGCAACTCGGGGGTCAGCGGCACGGCGCAGCTGATGGAGCACGGCGCCACCCAGACGATGGTCACCGTCAATCTCACCGGGACGGGAAGCGGCAGCCACCCGGGGCACATCCACTCCGGCACGTGCGACAACCTGGGTGCCGTGGTGGCGCCATTGCAGACCGTGGAGCGCGCGAATGGCAACGGTACGTCCACCAGCACCGTCGAGGTGCCGATCGCGACGGTGATGAACGGGCAGCACGTGGTGAACTTCCACGCCGGCGCGGGGGCGAACCCGATGGCGCCCGTGGCGTGCGGCGCCATTCCCGCGCACGGGT
>NZ_DATBNB010000604.1 GCF_036554565.1 Longimicrobium sp.
GTGCGTTTCGGCTGCTCCCTCGCGGAATCCACCTCTACCCGGCCCGCACACGTGACCCTGTCATCCTGAGTCTTTCACCGTCCTGCGGCCGACCCTGAGGGATGAAAAAGAGGCTCGGGGGCGCCGTTTAGAATTAGACGAACTGGACTTTTTCTATTCAGGCCCAGGCGCACCGCACCGGCCCGTAAACCGTCCTTCGCGGGCCGAAGGATCTAGCCGCGGCCACGTACAAGCCAGGGCGCGGCAGCGGTCACTGGGTCCGTGGAACTCGGGCGCGGCGGAGGGTGGCGCCGGAACCTAGGGAACGGTGCCGACGCCCTGCGCGGGCGACTGAAGTCGCTGCAACAACCACACGAAGTCCGCCTGCGCGGACTGGCTTGCGGCGGTGTGATAATGGCTTGGGTGGCGCGCCCCGGCTTCGCGCCGCAGGTCCAGCAAGAAGATAGGCGACCTTCGGCAGGTCCGTTTCGCATGCAGGTGAAGCCCCCGACCGGGACGCGACAGCGGCTCGAGTCGGGGCTTTCCGCTGTTCTAGCGCGGGTTACCCCGCGCTTGGGACGGGCCCCTGCCTGCTTCATCGCGCTCTGGCGCGCTGGTGGTTCGGTAGACGGCAGGACACGGATCGGGTGCGTTTCGACTGTTCCCCGCACATGCCCCGGGCAGCCCCCTCTCCCCCGCTTCGCAGGGGAAAGGGAGAATTCGAGTGCGCCTGGGCTGGCCACGCGCACACTGCCATCCCATGCAGTCCGCGAAGGCGGACTTCGGGCCGTCTTTGCCGCGAATTTATTCGCCCCAGCAGAGCCGACGCCTCGGTTCCGGTGACCGTTGCCGTCCCCGCACGGGTCCTGCATGTTGGCCGCAGCCACTTCCCGACCACGACACCAGGACACGCGGATGATCAGGATCGTTCCGGCACTCGCTCTTCTGCTCCTGGCCGCCCCCGTGGCGGCACAGGAGCGCGCGTACTTTCAGCAGGGCGTCGACTACCGCATCGAGGCGACGCTGGACGAGGAAAGCGACGTGCTGCACGGCCGGGCGCGGCTGCGCTACACCAACCGTTCCCGGTCCACGCTCGACACGCTGTTCATCCACCAGCACCTGAACGCCTTTCGCCCCAACAGCGCCTGGGCCCGGCGCGAGCTGGAATACGGCGAGCGGCGCTTCACCGACCTGGGGCCGCAGGAGCACGCGTTCGAGCGCTTCACCTCGGTGACGGTGGACGGCGCCGCCGTGCGCCCCGCCTACCCCGGCGCGCCCGACTCCACCGTCGCCGCCCTTCCGCTGCCGCGCCCGCTGGCCCCGGGCGCGTCGGTGACGGTGGTAATGGACTGGGATGCGCGGCTCAGCACCCTTCCGCGGCGGCAGGGCAGGCGGGGGCGCCACTTCGACTTCGCGCAGTGGTACCCGCGCATCGCCGTATTCGACCGCACGGGCTGGGCGTACCAGGCGCTGCTGCCGCAGGGCGAGTTCTACGGCGAGTTCGGCCGCTACGACGTGACGCTTGACGTGGCCGCCGACCAGGTGATCGGCTCCACGGGGATCGCGGTGGAGGGGAACCCGGGCTACCAGAACGCCACGCTGGGCCTTTCCGTGCGCCCCGGCCCCGCGGACGGGCTGGGTCTGCTGGCGGGCGAGGCGGCGGCGGGGCGCAAGCGGGTGCGCTTCGTGGCGGACAGCGTGCACCACTTCGGCTGGAGTGCGGACCCGGCGTACATGCACGAGTTCGTGGAGCGCTCGGTGCTCGACGAGGCCAGGGGGATGCACGGCGTGGCGGGAATCCACGTGCTGTACCTGCCCGGCGACACCGCGTGGGACGAGAACGCCGCCACCCGGCGCACCTACGACGCGCTCACCTGGCTGGAAGGGGTGTTCGGCCCGTACCCGTGGCCGCAGCTCACCAACGTTCACCGCCTGGAAAGCGGCGGCACCGAGTTTCCCATGCTGGTGATGAACGGCTCGGCCAGCGAGGGGCTGATCGTGCACGAGGTGACGCACCAGTACCTGCACGGCATCCTGGCCAACAACGAGTGGCGCGAGGGATGGCTGGACGAGGGCTTCACCTCGTTCATGGTCAACTGGCGCCGCGAGCTGCAGGGCGACACCGCCGTCTGGCGCGGGACGATGGCGGGGCTGGAGCGGCTGGAGCGGACGGATTCCATCGAGGCGATCGGCCTGCCGGGCGCGGCCTTCTCGTCGCCCCGCATCTACAGCGCAATGACGTACACCCGCGCGTCGGCCGTTTTCCGCATGCTGCGCGAACTGGTGGGCGAGCAGACGTTCCGCCGGATCCTGCGGACCTTCTACGCGCGGCACCGGCTTCAGCACGTGACGGGCGAGGACTTCCAGCGCGCGGCGGAGGAGGTGAGCCGCCGCGACCTGGACTGGTTCTTCGGGCAGTGGATCGCCCGGACGGACCGGCTGGACTACGGCATCGCCCGGGCGAGCACCGCGCCCACGGGCGACGGGCGCTGGCGCACGCGCGTGGAGGTGCTGCGGATGGGGCAGGCGTGGATGCCCGTGGTGCTGCGCGTGGGCGACGCCACGCGTACCCTGGACTCGCGCGCCCGCCGGCAGACGGTGGAGGTCGTCACCCGTTCCCGCCCGGCCGAGGCCATGCTGGACCCCGAGTGGGTGCTGCTGGACCTGGAGCGCGCCAACAACCGCGCGGAGCTTCGCTGACGTGAACTGGATGCTGGTGGCGCTCGGCGGGGCCGCGGGCGCCGTCGCGCGCTACGCCGCGGGGCGGTGGGTGGGCGCGCCCGCCGGGGCCGGGTTCCCGTGGGCCACCTTTGGCGTGAACGTGGCGGGCTCGCTGCTGCTGGGCGTCGTGGTCACGCTGGTTCCCCCGGACGATCCGCGGCGCGCGCTGCTGGCGGTGGGCTTCTGCGGCGGGCTGACTACGTTCAGCACCTTTGGCTACGAGACGATGGTCCTGTGGCAGCACCGCGCGTACGGCGTGGCGGCGGCCTACGTGGGCCTCAGTCTGGTGTCCGGTTTGCTCGGTGTCGTGCTCGGAATGTGGAGCGCTACAAGGCTGGCGCCATGAGCGCGCATGTATTTTTTCCTGGCTCCGGTGCCGCTCACAGTGTATCTTTTCGCGGAGGATGATGAACCATGAGCAAGAGGAAGAAGATGCTCACCGCCGAAGAGATCAAGGCTGCCGCGCGTCAGATTCCGGAAGACGAGTCGAAGCCCGTGATAGACGGTCTCCAGGCCAGGCTGGAGGGCCGGCCCGAAACTGTGGATGATTGGGAAGATGAGTGGGCTGCCGAACTGGAACGGCGGATCGCTAAGGTAGATTCCGGGGAGGTCACTCCGATACCCATCGACGAGGCCATTGCGCGATGGGAATCGCTCCTGCGTTGAAGATCGTTGTGCATCCCGAGGCCGACATGGAAGTCGAGCAGGCGGTCGCGTTCTACAGAGAGCAGTCGGGAGAGTCTGCGGCCGCGGACGACTTCGTGGCCGAGATCAAGCATTTCCGCGGGCTCCTACGGGACAATCCGATGATTGGGAAGCCGTTTCGGCGGGTGGCGCGGCAGTTCGTCATCAAGCGGTTTCCATACAGTATCTTCTATCAGCTCCGGCCGGAGTCGATTCTGATTGCGGCGGTTGCCCACCACCGTCGGCGGCCCGGGTACTGGATGAAGCGTCTGCGGAACGGGTTCTGAGAGGTAGCCATTCCGCGGTGCGACCCGAGAAGCTCCTCGCGTGCCGGGGCGGGCGGGAACTGCTCGTCACGTCCTCGAAGTGAGCCGAGCGGTGACCCTCGGGTGTTTACCTTCCGCCGACGAAGAGAGGCGGTCCGGGCGTGCGTGCGGGCCGCAGCGGCGCGCCCAGCATGGCCGACGCGGACCCGCCGGGCGCGTAACCCGCGCCCGCAGGACGCCCGCACCTTTCCGGCGGGTAGGATTCTCGCAATGCATCCGCCCGCTCCGCCTTTCCAAACTCGAATCATGCAGGCCACATGCAGTTGCTTGCGATACGGCACGACCGAACCGTGGCGCGATGGATGTTGCGCCTCGCTGCCGTACTGCTGTCCCTGGTCTGTGCCGACCTTCACGCGCAGCCGTCGCGGGAGCGGCAGGCGGGCGTTCTGCTGCGGGTGGAAACGCCGGAGGGGCGATTCGCGGGCAACCTCGTCACTGCCTCGCCGGATACTGTCATCCTGCGATCGCCCGCGACGCCGGTGCTGTTCCGCATTCCCGTGCGGGACATCCTTCGCGTGGAGGAAGGCCTGGGGAGGCCTCCGCTCACCAGGCTGGGTGATCGAACGCGGACTGCAGGGCGCCGGGATCGGCGCCGTCGCCGGAGCGTTGTTCGGGCTGTACCTGCAGTCGGAGTCCGGCGCGAGCCTGGTGTGGTTCTCGACGCTCGTCGCCGCGGAGGTGGGTGCGATCACCGGCGGGGTCTCGGCGCTCACGGAACGGCGCCGGGAGCGATGGCGCGTGATCCAGCTTCCCATCGGCCCTCCGTGAGGCGCCTACCTTTCACCGCAGGCCCATCCCATGCGCGACATCCTGTGTATGATGCTCTTCTTCGCCGCGGTGGCGTGCGGCGGAGTCGCCGTGGTCTCGATCTTCGCTTCGGCGTCGGAAACGGCACCCGGAACGAGTTCGCGGAGCGCGCTGACGCGCGGCGCGTTCCTGGGCCAGAAGCGCTTCACCGAGCGGGGGCAGCGCCTTCGCCGGCGAGCCCTGATGTTTCAGCTGGCGGCAATGGCGCTGATGGTGATCCTCGTCCTGGCGTGCGCCGAGTTCTGAGTCGGCCGCCGGTTTTGTGGGGCGCTAGTCGCCGTCGGAGTAGCCCCACGGTGCGGGCGGCGGCGGGACGCGGCGGGTGAGGTCGAACTCCACGCGGAAGCGGCGGTCGGTGCCTTCGCGGCGCAGGGCGTAGGCGAAGCGCGCCCCCGGCACCACCTCCACCGTCCACACGTTGGTGACGGCCGCGGGAATGAGGGTGGCGGTGTGCGCGTCCGCATGGAATTCCTGCGTGGACGCTGTGCCCGGGCCGCGCGTGTCGCCGCCGTACTGCGTGACGCGGTCTTCGCTGCCGTCGGCGTGGCGGTGGTCGTGCTTCAGCCGAAGCCCGGCGGCCGTGCGGGTAATGATCCACGTTCGCGAGTGGTCGTCGCCCACGTGAAAGGGAACCTGCACCTCGGTTTCCGTACACCGGCGCACGTGCATCACCATCGGCTTGCCGGCGAACGCCGTGTCGGCGGGCGCGGAGCCCACCGCCATCCGTCCGCCGTACGCCCGCCCGCACAGTGCCTGCAGCGATGCCCAGAACGCGTCCTGCGGGGTGGCGGCGGCGGGTGCCGAGGCCCGGCATCCCATGAGCGCGGCACAGCACAGCACCATCATCGTTCCGCGCATCGATTCTCCACGTGGGGAATGTCCAGGACGGCGGAAGCGCCGGGCGGCGCTTCCGCCGCTCGTCAGGTGAAGTTGACGATGTCGGTGTACCAGAGGGCGAACAGCGCCAGGAGCACCAGCAGGAGCAGGAAGGCGACCATCCACCCGGTCTTGCCGCCCCGCCGCCGCACGGGGGCATGGTCGCGAGGATCGTGCACGGGGCCAGCATGCGCCCGGTTGTGCCCGGTGACGGCACCGGCCGGCTCACGGATTCCGCAGTGGGGGCACACCGCCGCCTCGCTGCTGACGCTTCCGCCGCATTCGCGGCACGGAACCATTGCCATCGCCACCTCCACCGTCTCGGGGAACCCGCGCATTTCAACGGGATCCGATGCGGGCAAGAGGTGGGCCGCCTGTCCGCTTCCGTGCCGCGCAAGACCTCGCATTTCACCCCCTACCCACGGGAGATCCGCGATGACACGCTTCGCAGTGAGCCTGGTGTGCCTCTCGCTGGCGATTTCAGAAGCCGCCTGTGCCGACACCGTCCCCGCCGCGCTGCCGGGGAGCACCGCGGCGGACACGACTGGTGCGCTCGCCGCGCAACGTGACTGGTGGCGCGCCTTCGCCACCGCTGACACGGCATACCTGCAGACCCACACGGCGCAGGATTTCTCGCTCACGCTGAGCAGCGGGCGGGCGTTCGACCGGGCGGCGATGCTCGAGCAGGCGGCAACCCACGTCAACGGCGGGCGCCTGGCCATGCAGTGGGCGGAGGAGTCGGTGCGCGTGGCGGCGCATCCCCTGGCGGTCGCCACCACCCGCGTGACGGAAACGGACGGGTCCACCTCCGCCGCCTACCGCTATCTGACCGTGCTGGAGCGCGGCGGCGGAATCTGGCGCGTTGCCGCGGCCCAGAGCACGCGCGAGCTGGTGTTCACGCCCCGGGTATCCGTCGACCGATCGGGTCCGCTCGGCGACTTCGCGGGGGGATACCGAACGCCGCGCGGACTGGTCCTTCGGGTGGAGGTGCGCGGCGCGGCGTTGGCGATGGTGGAGCCGTCCGGCGCCGAGATCCCGCTGGAGGCCATCGGCCCGGGGATCTTCGAGTTCCGCCAGCTGTCGCCCTCCAACGGTATGGTGCGGATGGTGTTCAGCCGCGACGCCAGCGGCCGCGTCGCCAGCATGACGCGGCTTATCAACGGCGAGGCGACGACGTTTCCGCGCATCCCCTGACGGCGACCTCTCAGGCTGGCGTCAGCCCGTGGCCGGGCTTTCCGTCCCATCCGCCGGCTCACGCGGAAGCAGCTCCATGCGGATGGCGTAGTCGTGGAAGCCCTGCGACCGCCAGAACCCGTGGCCGGTGTGGTTGCTGGCCAGCACGTCCAGCGTAACGCGGGCGTGCGGCGGGATCACCCGCGACAGCAGAACCTGGATGGCGCGCCGCCCCACGCCCTTGCCGCGGTGCTCCTTGAGCACGAAGAAGTGGCGGATGTACGCCGAATCTTCGTCCACGCTCACCATGGAATAGGCCACGGTGGCGCCCTCTTCCAAAAAGAGGACGGCCGTATAGTCGTCTTCGCGGATCCAGCGGAGCATGCGCTCCTCGAGCCGCCGCAGCGACATCCCTCCGCCGTCCCACTCGTCCTCGATCAGCTGGCGGTTGATGTCGGCCAGGAACGGCGCGTCTGCTTCTTCCGCGTACCGGAAATCCATCGTTCGTCCCGAAAATTGTGTTGAGTCGTCCCGCCTCCGCGGAGCGCGTTGGGGACGGCGGTTTTCGTGCCGCCCGCGCCCCAGCCGCGCCGGAAAGATACGCCCGGTGACAGCAGGCTGGACAGCGGCGACCCGGGTTGCGAACGACTGCCACGCCGCGAGCATTGAAGTTGAGAGTACCTCCGCGCTATCGTACTGCAGCCACGCTGGCTCACGCACGCGACGCGACGCACCGGAGATCCCGTTGGCCGATTCCCACGACTCCCCCTCGGGCACCGAACTGGACGCCGCCGCGCCCGCATCGGTGCCTTTTCGCGCCCCTGAGCGCGGGGCCTCGCGGGTAGACGACGAGCGGCTGACGGAGATCTTTGCGAACGCCCCCGCGCTGATCGCCGTGCTCCGCGGCCCGGACCACGTCTTCGAACTCGCCAATCCACCGTACCTGCGCCTGCTTGGCGGCCGCGACGTCGTCGGCCGGCCCGTGCGCGAGGCCGTGCCCGAGGTGGCGGAGCAGGGCTTTCTGGCCCTGCTGGATGGCGTGTACCAGAGCGGTGAGCCGTTCGTGGCGGTGGAGATGCCCATGCAGCTCCGCGTCATCTCCGGCGCTCCCCCCGAGGAGCGGTTCTTCAACTTCGTCTACCAGCCGCTGCGCGACGGTGATGGGCGCGTGGACGGCATCCTGGGCCACGGCGTCGACATCACCGACCTGGTCGTGGCCCGGCGCATCGCCGAAGAGCAGGCGGCGGAGCTGGAAGCCTCGGCCGACGAGCTGAAGACGGCGGGCGCGCGCCTGGCGGAAGAGGCACGGGAGCGGGAGCGCACGCTGGACCAGGCCCGCCGCCTGCAGCGGCTGACGGCGCTGCTGAACCAGGCGGTGAGCCCCGAAGCCGTGGCCGACGTGATCCTGGAGGGAGGGCTGGCCGCCACGGGTGCCGACGCCGCTTCGCTGGCCATCCTGCGGGCCGAGGCGGGGCAGTTCGAGATCGTGAGGACGGCCGGGTACGGCAAGGAGCTGGCGGACCGCTACCGCACCTTTCCGCTGGAGCCGGGGCGCCCGGTGTCGGAGGCGGTGCTGCGGCGCGAGATCATGCTGGTGGACTCGCCCGAGGCGTGGCGGGAGCGCTTTCCCGGGGCCCCCGAAGACCTCGTGCGGCTGGGATACCAGGCCTTCGGGGCCGTGCCCGTGGCCAGCGGCGAGCGCACCATCGCCGTGCTGTCGTTCAGCTTTCGCGTGCCGCAGGAGTTCGACGAGGCCACGCGCACCTTTCTGGCGACGCTGGGCGAGCAGTGCGGCCTGGCGCTGGAGCGCGCGCGCCTTCACGCGGCGGAACTGCACAACGCCGAGCGGCTGGCCTCGCTCCTGGAAACCATCCAGGATCCGTTCGCCGCGTTCGACCGGGAGCTGCGCTTTACCTACGTGAATCCGCAGGCCGAGAAGCTGTTGGGCAAGACCTCGGCGGAGGTGATGGGGCGCCGGATGGACGAGCTGTTCGCCGACGCGGCCCAGTCTCCCATGTACGCGGGCATCCACGAGACCGTCCGCACGGGCGAGCGAACGGAGGTGGAGGGGTTCAGCCCGGTGATCGGCCGGTGGGTGGAGGCGCGCATCTACCCCGCGCCGGACGGCGTGTCGCTGGTGTTCCAGGACGTCACCGAGCGCAGGCGCCGGGAAGAGGCCGCGTCGCTGCTGGCCGAGGCCAGCCGCGCGCTCTCGGCCTCGCTGGACTACGCGACCACCCTGCGCGCCGTCGCCCAGGCGGCGGTGCCTGCGCTGGGGGACTGGTGCGCGGTGGACATCCTGGCCAACCCGGGCGCGGAGGGCCCGCCGGAGATGGAGCGCGTCGCCATCTTCCACCGCGACGCCGCCAAGCTGGCCCTGGCGGAGGAGTTCACCTCGCTGTACCCCACCGACTGGTCGGGCGAGCAGGGGAGCGCGGGGGTGCTCAAGACCGGCACGCCCGTGATGGTGCCCCGCATCACGGACGAGATGCTGGCGGCCGGCGCCAGGGACGCGGAGCACCTGGCCATGCTGAGGCTGCTGCAGTTTTCCGCCTTCATCATCGTGCCGCTGGTGGCGCGGGGGCGCACCGTGGGCGTGCTCACCCTGTGCATGACCGAGTCGGGGCGCGGCTACGACGAGGCGGACCTGCGCGTGGCGGAAGACCTGGCGCACCGGGCGGCGATCGCCGTCGACAACGCGCGCCTGTTCCGCGACGCCGAGCGTGCCCGCGCCGAGGCCGAGGCCGCCAACCGCGCCAAGAGCGAGTTCCTGGCGGTGATGAGCCACGAGCTGCGCACGCCTCTGAACGCCATCGGCGGCTACACCGAGCTGCTGGCGATGGGCATCCGCGGCGCGGTGACGCCGGAGCAGGCGACGGACCTGGAGCGCATCCGCCGCAGCCAGCAGCACCTGCTGGGGCTCATCAATGAGGTGCTGAACTACGCCAAGCTGGAAACGGGCACCGTCCACTACGACGTCGGCGACGTGGACGCGCCCGGCGCCGTGGCCGAGGTGGAGTCGCTGGTCCTGCCGCAGGCCCAGAGCCGGCGCCACACGCTGGTGGCGGAGTGCGACGCGGGCGTGGTCGTGCGCGCCGACCCCGAGAAGCTGCGCCAGATCCTGCTGAACGTGGTGTCCAACGCCGTGCGCTTCACGCCGGAGGGCGGGCGCATCACCATCGGCGCGCGGACCGGCGGCGATGCGGTGGCGGAGATCACCGTCGCCGACACCGGCATTGGCATCCCCGAAGACAAGCTGGAGGCCATCTTCGAGCCCTTCGTGCAGGTGGGCCGCGGGCTGAACACCCCCGGCGAGGGAACGGGGCTGGGGCTGGCCATCAGCCGCGACCTGGCGCGCGGAATGGGCGGCGACTTGGTGGCCCGCAGCACCCCGGGGGAGGGAAGCGTGTTCACCCTCACCCTCCCGGCTGGCGGCTGAAAGTGAGGGGTGGGCGAGCGCACGGTTGTCATCCCGACGGAGCGGCCACGGTGAACCTGCCGGCGCACCGAAGCTGGCAGCGACCGAGGGATCCCACACACCGCGCGTTCCTGTTCGCCAGCAGCGGAAACACCGATTCCCAGGTGTTTTTCTTCGCAGGAAAGGGCGACAGGTTCGGCCCGGTACGGGAACCGGATCGGCGCATTCCGCGGATGCGGTGCGTCTCGCGGGCTGTGTGGCGGATCCCTCAGTCGCTGCGGTCTTTCGTGCAGGCGTCAGGTTTCGTGGGGCCGCTCCATCGGGATGACAATCGCGCCTCGTCGCGTGAGGCGCGCGTGCGGTGAAGGCCGGCTCTGAGCGGCTTCGCGAGCGGCGGAACGGGGCAAGCTGACCGTCCGCGTCTTCGGTTCGCGGCTTGCATCATGGAATGGTGGGCGCGCCGCGCACTCCTCCCAGGCGGGGCACGGCCGTTCGCGCCGTTCCCGCACGTCCCGTGTCGGCAGGGCGGACGGAGCGGGTGCAGGCGGACATCACTCGACATCGACGGCAAGGTACGATGCAGCACTCCGAGGACGAAGGACGCGAGACGGACGGCGGCAAGCGGCGGCCGATGCTCGCGGGGGTGGAGGTGCGCGAAGAAGACCTGGAGCCCACGAAGGGGCTCGAGGTCGCCACGGTCGTGGTGCGGGTGGCCGCCGCGGTGGTGCTGCTGCTGGCGCTCTTCCAGTTCGGCTACTGGTGGTTCGACCGGCCGCCGGGCGGCGTGGGGATGGGGCTGCTGATCGGCGACACCATCCGCCTGATCGTGTTCGCCGCGCTGCTGTGGGCGGGCGCCGACCTGGCGGGGGTGATGATCAAGACGCACTACGACATCCGCGCCTCGCGCATTCTGATGGCGCGGCAGACGTACATGATGAAGCAGATGGGCGTCGCCAAGGGCGCGCTCCCGCCCGAAGAGGCGGGCCATCGCCGTGCCGACGATGCCGACTAGCGGTACCCTGCCTTCCCCGACGGACTCCGCTCCGCCACCCGCGCCCGCCCTCGTACGGCGGGCGCCGGGGTGGCGCGTGCTGCCGCTGCTGGTGCTGGTGGCGGGGCTGGTGCTGTGGGCGTCGTCCAGCACGGGGCAGGCGGCCAACCCATTCCGCGGGCAGCGGCTGTACGTGGATCCGGCCTCGCCCGCGCGGCGGCAGGCGGTGGCGTGGCAGCGCTCGCGCCCCGCCGACGCCGCGCACATGATGCGCATCGCCAACCAGCCGCAGGCCATCTGGCTGGGCGACTGGATTCCCAACATCCGCGCCGAGGTGGACCGCCTGGTCACGCAGATCAGCGCGGCCGGGGCGCTCCCGGTGCTGGTGGCGTACAACATTCCCAACCGCGACTGCGGGCTGCACTCCCGCGGCGGCGCGCGCAGCGGCGACAACTATCGCCGCTGGGCCCAGGACTTCGCCCGCGGGCTGCGCGGCCGCCGCGCCGTGGTCATCCTGGAGCCCGACGCGCTTCCCTCGATGGACTGCCTGCCCCTGCGCCTGCGTGACGAGCGGATGGCGCTGATGCGCGAGGCGGTGCAGACGCTGACGGCGGGCGGCGCGGCCGTGTACATCGACGCGGGGAACGCCAACTGGCGGCAGCCGGCCGACATGGCGGCGCTGCTGCGGGGCGCGGGCATCGACCGGGCGCAGGGGTTCGCGCTGAACGTCTCCAACTTCCACAACGTGCAGGTGAACCTGACGTATGGCGACCGCCTGAGCCGGCTGGTGGGCGGCAAGCACTTCATCATCGACACCAGCCGCAACGGCCGGGGCACGCCCGTGGTGCCGGAGTGGTGCAACGCACGCAACCAGGCGCTGGGCCGCGCGCCCACCACGAACACCGGCCACCCCCTGGCCGACGCCTTTTTGTGGGTGAAGATGCCCGGCCAGTCCGACGGCAACTGCAACGGCGGGCCGCGCGCCGGCGCCTGGTGGCCGGACTACGCGCTGGAACTGAGCCGCGCCGCCGAGGCGCTGGGCAGCATGATGCCGCGCTGACCCGGGGCCGCATCACCCCGAAAAGAAGACTTTCTCCCGCAGCTGGTTTCGGTAGCCGCGGCTGCATGGTACGCGGTCTCCGTTGTCCAGGATGACGGTGTACTCCGCCCTCGACAGCGGCTCCACCGCCACGATCCGCGCAAGGCTGACGATGGCCGAGCGGTGGATGCGGATGAACTTGGCCGGGTCCAGCAGCATCTCTTCCAGGTCGCCGATGGACTGCCGCATCAGGCGGTCTCCCTCCACCAGGTGCAGCCGCACGTAGCTGCCTTCGGCCTCGATCCAGCGGATGTCGGACACGCGCACCACCTGGTAGCGCTCTCCCACCCGAATCGCGAACACCTCCGGGTAGGTTCCTCCCCTGGCTTCGGCCAGATACTCCTGGAGCACCTGCAGCCGCCCGTCGTCCTTCTGCCCGGCGGCGCGCAGCCGGGTTCGGGCGCGGTCCAGCGCCGCGAACAGCCGCTCGTCCTCGTACGGCTTCAGCAGGTAGTCCAGCGCGTGGGCCTCGAACGCCCGCAGCGCATGCTCCTCGTACGCGGTGATGAACACCACCAGCGGCATCCCCTCGGGCCCGATGGCCTGCAGCACCCCGAAGCCGGTGACCTCGGGCATCTGGATGTCCAGGAAGATCAGGTCCGGCTTGTCGGCCTGGATGCGCGCGATGGCCTGCGCACCGCTGGCGCACTCGCCCACGATCTCCACGTCGGGCTGCGTTTGCAGCAGGCGGCGGACTTCTGCCCGGGCGGGGGGCTCGTCGTCCACGATCAGCACGCGGATCCTGTCGCTCACACCGCCTCCAGCGCGGGGGCGGAGGGCTCCGGATGCACCGCGGTCCGCTCGGAGAACGGGATGCGGATGCGGGCCGTCGCTCCGCCGCCGGGCGTGGGCACCAGTTCGAAGGCGTGCTCCGAGCCGTACATCTGCCGCAGCCGCTCCCGCACGTTGGCCAGGCCGGTGCCGGTGCCGTCCTCCGGCCTGGCGTGCGCCGGGCCGACGCCGTCGTCCGCTACCGTCACTTCCAGGAACCCATCCACCCGCCGTGCGGAGACGACCACCTGGCCGGTGCCGCCGCGGGGCCGCAGCCCGTGCTTCACCGCGTTTTCCACCAGCGGCTGGATCAGCAGGTGGGGCACGCGCGCTCGCAGGGTGTCGGGATCCAGGGCGTACGTGATGCGCAGCGCCTCGCCGAAACGCGCCTGCTCGATCTCCAGGTACAGCCGCACGAACTCCACCTCTTCCTTCAGCGCCACCTCCTGCAGCCCGCCGCTTTCCAGCACCCGCTGCAGGAGCGCGGAAAGGTGGGCGACCACGCGCCGGGCTTCGTCCACGCGGGTGTGCATCAGCGACGACACGGTGTTCAGCGCGTTGAAGAGAAAATGGGGATTGAGCTCGGCCTTGAGCGCCTGCAGCTCCGCGTCGGTGCGGGCCAGTTCGCTTTCGGACAGCAGCGAGCGCAGGCGCAGCTCCGAGATTCGCTTTGCGTGATACTCCCGCGCGTAGATGAAGCCGTGCGCGATTCCCGCCAGCGGCGGGTACACGGCCAGGTCGCCCCAGTCCCAGTCGGAAAGGAACCCGATCACCACCTCTCCCCCTTCGATGACGTACCGCTGGAACGGATAGTAGAGCAGGCCGTTCAGCAGGGCCATGATGGCGGCACCGAGAAAGTGGAGAGCGATGCGGCGTGGCCAGTTGCCGTGGCGCACGGGATGGCGGGTGGACAGGAACCGGGCGGTCGCGGCCATGGAGGCCCACCAGACCGCCGCGTACGCCCCCATCCCGGCGACGTACACCCAGGCGGGCGCGGACAGCACCACGCGTCCCGCGCCGACGCGCAGGTTGGCGGTGTACAGCGTCAGAAGCGTGTAGAAGAGCGCGAACGCCGTGTACGTGCCCAATTCCAGGCTCCTGCCGATGGGTGTCCCGTCCTCCACCGCAGGCGCGGGCGCATCGGCCTGCGGCCGACCCGCCGGGCGGACCGGCGCGTCCGATGCGACGACCTGCGCCGGTGTGGATGGGCAGCTCAGCTCCAGCCGCACCCCGTCCGTACCGAGTGGAATCCGCTGGAACTCGTGCCCGGCGCCGTATCCCGCAGTCCACCGCTGCCCAGGCGCCGCGGCGTCGAGGGCGATGCCGTGGACATCCACGCGCATGCGGACCCCGTCGGGCTCGGCCTCGGCGGAGATCCGGATGGTCGAACTCCCCGCCTCTCCGTCCGGCAGGGCCTGGTAGACCATGGTCAGCAGGGACATGTGCGGCACCGGCATCTCCAGCACGGCCTGGTCCATCGCCCATTCCACCTCCAGGCCGGGGCGCCGCAGGGCTTCCACGCGCAGCACCTCGCGCACGAACTCCACCTCCTGCTCCAGCCGCACCGTCTCGGTGCGCGCGTGCGCCAGGGTGCGCCTGAGCACCGAACTCAGCGCAATCAGCAGGCGCTTGGCCGCCGCCACGTCGCGCCCGAGCAGCTCGCCGATGCTCGCGAGCGTTCCCGTCAGGAACCGAGGGCTCCACTCCATCTTGAGCGCGCGCACCTGGGCACGCATGCGGTTGGCCGTGCTTCCCGCCATTTCCGCGCGAAGCCGAAGCTCCTCGCGTTCCTTTTCATGGTATCGCTCGCCGTACAGCATCCCGTGCGCGAACACGGTGAAGACGACGAACTCGAAGGTCCTGTGCAGGTAGAACAGCCAACTGAACGTGCCATTCACCAGGTGCGCGACGAGAACCACCATCGCGTGCAACGTGGCGAGCACGCCCAGGAAGTAGCCGGCGTGCCGCGTCGTCCGGTGCCAGAGTGGAAACCGGCGGGTGGCCACGATGGCGACCAGCGGATACGCGGTGGCGCTCGCGATCCGCAGGAGCCACGCGCCTGTGTTCACGGGCGTGGCCGGGCCGGTGCGCGGGATTTCGGGGAGCAGCGTTACGCCGATGCCGCCGCGGAACAGTTCCGAGAGTAGCATCCAGACCAGGACGAGGAGCTGCACCTGCTCGAACGTGCCCAGACGCGGCCCGCGCCCTCTGGACGAGGAGCGTTGCGGGCGCGGGGGAGACGGGTTCTGACGTGGGGATGCGGGCACGGAACCGCTGGGCATCGAGGATCAGGGAGGTGGAGAGGAGAGTTGGACGGGCTCTGGCTCATGCCGCGGTTCCCCCTCCCCCGGCCCCTCCCCCGCAAACTCCGCGGGAGAGGGGGGAACTTCGGTCGGGGTTCGACGGGGTGCCTCGCATGCCGCGGGAGCCCCCTCCCCCCGGCCCCCGTCCCCCGCTGCGCAGGGGAGGGGGAGACCTGAATCGCGCTTCGGCTGGCCTCGCAGCGAAGCCGCGAGTGCCTGCGCTGGATCAGGTGCTGATGTGGCGCCATCACCGAATCCGAAGATCACACCCGGGACCCCGTTCCGTAAGGGCGGCGGCGGATCGGGGCCGGGTTCCGGGGCTGATTGTGGGCGCTCCAAGGGCTGTTTCGTCCGCCCGCCGTGCCCATCCGACAGGCGGATTGCACCATTCGTTTGCCGGATGTCACCGCCGGGAGCATCGATGTACAGGCAAGGCGAGAAAGCGGATAGACTTGAGCCATCGAAGCGGCTCGCCCACCGGCTGAAGGCACCGCTCTCATCACCAGCCGCAGCATCCGACCGAGACTTCCCGATGAGCTTCCGTTGCTTCCGCGCCGCCGCCCTCGCCGCCGCGCTCGTCACCACCGCCTGCGCCACCGCGCCGGCCTCCGCCCCCGCGGCCGGTCCCGCAGTAGTTGCGTCCTCCACGCCCAACCCCGTGGGCACGTTCAACTTTCGCTCGAACGTCCAGGGACGCGACTTCGACGGCATCATCCGCATCGCCCGCGCGGTAAGCGGTGCGTACACCGGCACCGTCACCACGCCGCTGACCGGCGAGCTTCCGGTGCGGTCGGTAGACGTGCAGGGCAGCAGCATCCGTGTCACCGCCCAGGGCCGCATGGGCGACGCCGTGCTCACCATGAACTTCACCGGCGCAAGCTTCACGGGCGACTGGACGTATGGCCCGTCGTCCGGCCGCATGACCGGCCGCGCGGCTCCCGCCTCCTGACGCACTCCCTCGTCATCCGTCGCACTGAGCTCATTCCCCGAGCAGGACCTCTCATGAACTTCGCATTCGCACGGCTCGCCGCCGTGGCGATCATCCTCACCGCCGCAATCCTCCCCCGCGCGGCGGCCGCGCAGGCGACCGATGCCTCGCCTGCGCACCAGGGCGTCATCGAGCGGGCGCGTTCCATGGCCCTCGCGCTCGTGGAGCGCGACACCCTGCCGGGGCTGTCCATCGCCGTGGGCATCGACGGCCGGATCGTCTGGGCAGAGGGATTCGGCTGGGCCGACGTGGAAGCGCGCAAGCCCGTGACGCCGCTCACCCGCTTTCGGATGGGCAGCGTCGGCAAGGCGATGACCTCCGCGGGCGTGGGGGTGCTGGTGCAGCGCGGGCGGCTGGACCTGGACGCGCCGGTGCAGTCGTACGTCCCCGAGTTTCCCGAAAAGCCCTGGCCCGTCACCACGCGCCAGCTGATGGGCCACCTGGGCGGCATCCGCCACTACGGCAGCGAGGCCGAGGTCCTGGGCGACCGGCACTGCAACGACGTCCGCGAGGGGATCGCCGCCTTCGCCGCCGATTCGCTGCTGGCCCGCCCTGGCACGCGGTACAGCTACTCCAGCTTCGGCTATACGCTCGTGAGCGCCGCCATGCAGGCCGCCGCCGGGGAGCCGTACGCCGACTTCATGCGCCGCGAGGTGTTCGCGCCGCTCGGGATGGACCGCACCATCCCGGAGCCGCCGGGCGCGCCGCATCCCGAGCGGGCGGACCTGTACGTCCGCTCCTCGGGGCTGGTGCCCGCGCCCCATGATGACGACAGCTGCGTGCTGGCGGCCGGCGGCTTCATCTCGACCCCCTCTGACCTGGTGCGCTTTGGCTTCGGGATGATGAACGGCCAGCTGCTGGCGCCGGCGACGCGGCAGCTGCTGTGGACGGCGCTTCGCCTGGAATCGGGCGCATCCACCGGGTACGGGCTGGGCTGGTTCGTCCGCG
>NZ_DATBNB010000605.1 GCF_036554565.1 Longimicrobium sp.
GCGCAGTTTGCGGGGGAAGGGCTGGGGATGGGGGGCGCCGCGGCATGGGCCGGCCCAGGTCGAAGCGCCACCGAAGTGTCTCGCTCAGGCGCCGATGGGCAAGTTGATCACACGAACAGGGGCGGGGAAGTGAGGGAGCGCGCACCGGAGCTGACGGTCGTCATCGCCACGCACAACAACCAGCCCGTGCTGCAGCAGGGGCTGGAAAGCTGGGCGCGCTACGCCGCCGATCAGCCCGTCGAAATCATCGTGGTCGAGGACGGCTGCACCGACGGCACGCGGGAGTACCTCGCCGGCTTGGTCGCCCGTGGCTGGAAAGGGCCCCCGCTGCGGGTCATCCACGAGAACGACGCGCACGAGCTGGTGTGCACCAACCGCGGCCTCGCCGACGCCCGCGCGCCGCTGGTGATGAGCTGGCACGACGACATGTTCCTGCGCGCCGGCTGGTTCATCCCCGAGCTGATCGCCACCTTTGCCGCCTACGACGACATCGGCCTGCTCGCGCTCAGCCGCGGGCTGACGTTTTCACCCGTCGACGAGCCCGTCCTCACCTGGGACGACACCGTGGACTGGCGCCGCGTGCAGAGCACCATCGGGCCGGCGCCGCTCAACTGGCTGCGGCTGAACGAGGTGGACGGCGTGGTGCGGCCCTGGGTGGTCCGCAAGGCGTGCACGGACCGGGTGGGCGTGCTCGACCCGGCCTTTCGCCCCACGGAGTGGGACGAGTCGGACCTCTGCTATCGCATCCGATTCGCGGGGTGGCGGGTGGCGGCGCACGGGTATGAGCGCGACGAGGCGTACGTGCACCAGCTGAGCACTACGTACGCCCGTACGCCATCCGCCGGGCGGCAGGCGATCGGGCTGCGCAACGGGCTGCTCTTCTACGAGCGGTGGAGCGACACCATCCGCCGCGAGCACGGCCGGCCGCGCAGGTCGTGGCGCCGCCGGGCGACGGCGCAGGGGTGGGCCGCGGCGCTGCGGCAGGTGGCGCGCTTCGCCGTCCGCCGGCGCACCGCGTGAGCCGCACTCGTCGCGCCGGAATCGCCGCCACCTTCGGCTACCTGCAGTTCGGGGTGGCGCTGGCGTCGGGCATCCTGGTGGTGCCGTTCGTCCTCTCACGGGTGGGCGCCGAGCCGTACGGCGTCTGGCTGGGCTTCGGCGAGCTGGTGGCGTATTCGGCCATGGCCGACCTGGGCGTGCTGGCCGTGCTCCCCTGGCTGGTGGCCGAGGCGGACGGGCGCGCCGACCGCGACGAGATGCGCGGGCTGGTGGCCACCGGCGGCCTCGCGGCGATCCTGGCGGCGGTGCTCTTCGCTGCGTTGAGCCTGGCGCTGCTGACCCTGGCCCCGGGGCTGACGGGAGTCACGCCGGAACAGCGTGCAACGGTGATGAAGCCGCTGCTGTTCCTGGTGGCGGGAACGGCGGCCGTGTACCCCGTCCGCGTCTTCCACTCGGTGCTGCTGGGGCTGCAGGACGTCACCTTCCTGGGCGTGATGGGCATCGCCCAGTCCGCGCTGAACGTGGTGCTCCTCGTGCTGCTGCTGGCCGCCGGCCAGGGGCTGTACGCGCTGGCCGCGGCCGCGACCATCCCGGCGCTGATGTCAGGCGTCGCCAGCCTGATGCGGCTGTGGACCATCGCCCCGGACCTGTTGCGCGGCTGGCGGCTTCCGTCTGCCCGGCGGCTGGGGGCAGTGACGGTGCAGGGCATCGGCGCCTGGACGGGCGGCTTGGGCTGGCGGATGGTGTCGGCGAGCAGCACGCTCATCCTGCTCTCCGTGGCCGGGCCCGCCGCGGCCGTCGCCTTCGCCCTCACCGCGCGTTTGGGCGACGTGCTGATGCAGATGAGCTGGCAGATGCCGGACGCCGGGCTCGTCGGCCTCGCGCAATTGCGTGGCGAGGGGAACCGCGAGCGCACCAACGAGGTCGTGGTCTCCATCTTCCGCCTGACGCTGATCGGCTCTGGGGCGGTGGCGTGTTCGGTGCTGGCCTTCAACCCCAGCTTCGTCGCGCTGTGGGTTGGGCCGGACCGGTTTGCCGGGCTGGCCACGAACGCGCTCCTCGCCGCCGGGGTGCTGTCGCTGTCGCTGGGCCACGCGGTCTTCGTAACGGCGAGCACGCTGGGCGCCCGGGTGCAGATCGGCGCCGTTTCCATCGTCCAGGGTCTCGTCCACGTGCTTGCCGCGATCTGGCTGGGGCGCCAGTTCGGCACGGCGGGCGTGGCCGCGGCGGGGGTGATCGGCACGGCGGCGGTGGCGTACCCGCTGGGAATGCGGTACCTGCACCAGGTGACGGGGCTCGGCTCCACCGCCCTGTGGCGGCGCGCGCTGGGGCCGTGGACCGCCCGCGCGGCGGTGCTGCTGCTGGTGGGGCTGGGCGTGGGGATCATGGGATGGAGGGCCTCGGTGTGGCCCCCGCTGGTGGCGGCTCCCGTGCTGGCCGTCCTCTACCTCTGGGCGATGCGTCCGCTGTACCCCGGCCTGCCGCTTCCCCAACGGGTGCGCCCCGTGCTGGTGCACCTGCGCCTGCTTCCGCCTGATGCCGTGTCACCTTTCACGTCACCGCCGGACGAGGTCGTGGACATCGAGCTGGCCGACGCGGGAGCGCACGAGGGAAGGCCGGCGCATGGCTGAGATGGTGTTCGTCGTCGCACGTACCGAGACTGGCGGATACCGGGCGCGCGCGCTCGGAGAAGCCATCTTCACCGAGGCGGACACGCTCCCTGCACTTCGGGAGATGGTGGCGGATGCGGTGCGTTGCCATTTCGACGATCGCGAGCTGCCCGGGATGATCCGGCTCCTGACGGAATCGGAGGCATCGACCGCTGGCCCGCCACTTCGGACCGCCTTGGATCACGAGCGAGCTGAATGACGCCGATCGAGACCGCCGAGGGACATGCGTACCGCCGACGCTCGCCGCTGGAGGTGGTGGGTGCGGCCGTGGCGCGCCTGGTTCCGGAGAGCGGTCCCCGGCGGTGGCTGCGTGGCGCCTACCACGCACTGCTGGGCGGCGGGCGCGGCGTGGAGTCCGTGCTCCCCGGCGGCGAACGGGTGCGCGTGCTTCCCGAGTACCGCTTCGTCAGCTGGAACCACGTGGAGTACGCCGCCTTTCACGCCACTGCCGCGCGGGGCGGGGTTGCGCTCGATGTGGGTGCCAACGCCGGTGCGTACGCGCTGCTCTTGGGGCAGTGGGTGCGGCCAGGCGGGCGGGTGTTCGCCTTCGAGCCGTCGCCGGAGGCGTTCGAGGGACTGCGCCGCCACGTGGAGCTGAACGGGCTCGCCGACGTGGTGGCGCCGGTGCGCGCCGCGGTGTCGGACGTGGCGGGAACGGCGGGGCTGATCGGCGCGGGGCACCACGGGACGAGCCGGCTGGCCGCCGCGGGCGAGGCGGGGACCGAGACGGTGGAGACGGTGACGATCGATGCGTTTTGCGCCGCGCACGACATCACCCCCACGCTGATCAAGATCGACGTGGAGGGCTTCG
>NZ_DATBNB010000606.1 GCF_036554565.1 Longimicrobium sp.
CGAGATCACCTCGCGCGACACCCGGCTGGCGCTCACGCTGGCGGGGCGGTCGGGAGAGCTGGAGCGGGCCAACGAGGAGCTGCGGTGGAGCGCCGCCGCCAAGGACCGTTTCTTCGCCTCGGTCAGCCACGAGCTGCGCACCCCGCTGAACGCCATCCTGGGATACAACGCGCTGCTGCTGGACGGGGTGGTGGGGCAGGTGCCGCCGGAGTCGCAGGCGTTCCTTCAGCGCGCGCAGCGGGCCACGCACAACCTGCTCTTCCTGGTGAACGACGTGCTGGACCTTTCCAAGATGGAGGCGGGCAAGCTGGAGCTGGTCATTCAGCCCGTGTCGCTGTACGAGGTGGTGGACGAGGCCATGTCGACGGTGGAGCCGCAGGCGCGGGAGAAGGGGCTGGTGGTCGCCGTCACCCCCGCGGTTCCGCTCCCCCCCGTGTCGGCCGACGCCGACCGGGTGCGGCAGATCCTGGTGAACCTGCTTTCCAACGCCATCAAGTTCACGGACCAGGGCACCGTCAGCGTTTCCATCGCGCGGGTGGAGGACGCGGGCGAGGCCCGGCGGTGGGCGGAGCTGCGGGTGAGCGACACGGGCCCGGGGATCGCGCCCGAGGACCGGGAGCGCATCTTCCACGAGTTCGAGCAGGTGTCGGGCGCGGCGGCGCGGGGCGGCACGGGGCTGGGGCTGCCCATTTCGCGCAAGCTGGCGCGGCTGCTGGGCGGCGAGCTGCGGGTGGAAAGCCAGCCCGGGCGCGGCTCCACCTTCATCCTGCGGCTCCCGGCCGATGGTTGACGCAGCGGTGACCCGCCGGGCCGCGGGAACGCACGACGCGCACGGGTTGTCGGAGCGGGCGGCGCAGGAAGAGGGGCTGGGACGCTGGGACGCCGCGGCGCGCCTGTACGCGCTGACCTTTCGCGCGTCGGTGATGGACCGCGACCTGGGCGCCGCGGCGGATGCCCTGCGCGGCCAGGCCCGCGTGCGCAACCACCAGCGCCGCCACGAAGAGGCCGAAGAGCTGGCGCTGCTCAGCCTGGAGATCGCCGAGCGGAACGGACTTCCCCAGGCCGCCGCCCGGGCGGTGAACGTGCTGGGCGTCATCCGCCACTCCACGGGCGACTGGGCGGGCGCGCGGCCGCTATACGCGCAGGCGCTGAACCTGGCGCTCGACCTGGGCGACGACGACCTGGCGGGGCTGGCATGCCAGAACGCGGGGGTGGTGGCGCACCTTCGCGGCGAGCTGTACGACGCGCGCACGCTGTACCTGGAAAGCATCGGCTCGTTCGTGCGTTCCGGAAACAGCGTCAACTGCATGAACGCCTACCACAACCTGGGCATCGTCAGCGTGTACCTGGGGGAGTGGCTGGAGGCGGAGGTGTTCTTCAGCCGGGGGATCGAAATCGGCGAGCGGACGTCCAACGCCCCGGGGCTGGCGCGGCTGTACATGAACCGCTCGCACCCGCTGATCCAGGTAGCCGAGCTTTCCCGCGCCATCGCGACGGTGAACCGCGCAGAGGAAGAAGCCAGGATCGTCGAGGACCGCGCCACCCTGGCTGACGTCGAGCGGTTCCGGGGGATGCTGGCGCGGATGGAAGGCCGGGCTGCCGATGCGGACCTGCACCTGGCCAGGGCGCTCGCGATGGCCGAGGGCGAGGGGACGGGCTTCGTGCGCGGCGGGATCTTCTGGGAGTTCGCCCGCCTGCGTGCGCACCAGGATCGACCCGGCGAAGCCCGCGGCTTCTACGGCCGGGCGGCGGCGGCATTCGGCGCGGTGGGGGCGCGGTACTACGAACAGGCGGTGACGGGCGAGCTGGAGGCACTGGCCCGGTGAGCGCAACGGGTGCCGCCGGGGGCGAAAATCTTTCCCGGGCCGCGCCGTCCAGGGAGCGGTTTCGTGCCCTTGGGAGCGTGGCGGCGACACGGCACAGGGATTGCCCTTCCTCGGGGCTTAAATCAGCCCTGAGGGAACGTTGTAAAGGAGGACCGCATGAGCCGCACGCGCATCATCTCGGCGATCGCACTTGTCATTTCCGTTGCCGCTTGCGGCGACGCCGGCGGCAACCCGGTCGCACCTGACGGTCCCAGCTTCAGCAGCGGCCCCATCCTGGGGGGAAACCGCACCGGCTCCGATTCTACGACGACGGCCACGACGTCGAGCACCGACACCACCGACCCGGACTCCACCGGCTACAGCGGCCCCATCCTGGGCGGCAACTGAAGAGAGACGGCGGTCGTCCTTTGCAGCGGACGGAGGCCCGCGGGAGCGAATCCCGCGGGCCTCTCTGTTTTTTGCCGGGCTACATTCGGTGGCAGCCCCGCGGCGGTCTGCACGAAAGTTGGGCATTGTGCAAAGTTTGCACAACGTTTAGAACGTCACCCCGGTGCAGGCGCCAGGTAGCCGCGCGCGACCGCCTCGTCCAGCAATCGCACGACGGCGGGCCAGAGTTCCGGAGCGCCGTGTTGGATTGGTGCCATGCGCACCATCACCTGGTCGTGCGTCACGCTGTGCTGGCGCCAGCTTCCACCCTCGCCGGCGAAATTGAGGAGCAGCGGCTGCAGCCGGTCCAGCGCCACGGCGAACCGCGCGTCGGCCGAGACGCCGGCCTCGAACTCCTCCCACAGCCCCCGCAGCTCGCTCCCCTGCTCCCCGGGCAAGAGCCCGAAGATGCGCTCCGCCGCCATCCGCTCGCGTTCTTCCTTGCCCACGTTGGCGTCCGCATCGTAGCAGAAGGCGTCTCCCGCGTCGATCTCCACTACGTCGTGCACCAGCACCATCTTCAGCACGCGCGACAGGTCCAGGCCCCCCGGCGCGTGCTCCGCCAGGACGACCGCGCAGAGCGCCAGGTGCCACGAGTGCTCGGCACTGTTTTCCTGCCGCGCTCCATCCAGCACACGCGTCTGCCGCAGGATGCCCTTCAGCCGGTCCAGCTCCATGATGAACGCGAGCTGCCGGCCCAGCTTGGGATCGAGGTCGGGGATCATTCGCCGTCCTCGTCCGCGATCCTCCGCTCGCGCCGGCGCTCGGCCGCGGCGTGAAGCCGGCGGTCTTCGTCGGTTTCCAGGATCAGCGGGGGGACGGCCGCGGGCTTGCCGTTCAGCTTGTCGAGCGCCACGTACGTCAGGTAGCAGATGTTGGTGCAGCGGCGCCGGCCCGTCTCGATCTGCTCGGCCTCCACCGTCACCATCACCTCCATGGACGTGCGGCCCACGTGCGTCAGCCGGCCGTGCGCCTCCACGAAGTCGCTGGCGTAGATGGGCTGGCGGAACTCCACGCGGTCCACCGCCACGGTCA
Organism: Longimicrobium sp.; assembly: GCF_036554565.1. NCBI lineage: Bacteria > Pseudomonadati > Gemmatimonadota > Longimicrobiia > Longimicrobiales > Longimicrobiaceae > Longimicrobium > Longimicrobium sp. Next base: position 3,288 of record NZ_DATBNB010000606.1, read on the forward strand.
CGACGGGCGACCGCGCGTGCCGCCGCGCCACCACGCCGCCGCACTTGTCCACCAGGGCCAGGATTTCGCCGCCGAACACGTTTCCGTGGTGGTTCAGCTGGTCCGGCATCATGCTCTCCGAGAGCGTGGACGCGGACTCGCGCGCCGTCTTGCCCGCGGGTGTTTCGTTCTCAGCCATCTTCACTCGCGCCGGTCAGGGTTCGCCCGCAACCTATCGGATGCAGCGCCGGGGCGCACGCGACGGGCTACCCGCGTCGGGCTGGGGTGGCGGTTGATGATCGAGAGGCCCTCGGCTCTGCCGGGCGAATGAATTCGCTGCAACGACCACACGAAGTCCGCCTGCGCGGACTGGCCTGTTGTCGTGTGGGGAGGACCGTGTGGCGCGAGGAGGCGTGGGTACGTCCGCGCCGTGACGCCGTGGCCGGGCGCTGGCGGCCTGAAAACGAGGAGGGGCGGACCGTTTTCCGGCCCGCCCCTCGCGCACTCCTTCCATCCGCCGCCGCTACGGCTGCGTCGCGACCTCGACAGGCGCCGCCGACTTCGCGCCGGCGTCCTGGATCGCGGCCGCGCCGGGAGCCCGCGCGGCCGAGGCCGTGTCCGTGGGCGCTGCCCGGCGCTGGGCCAGGTGCTGGCGCATCTCGGGCGAGCGAGCGGCCAGGTCGCCCATCTCCGACCCCCAGACGCGGCGGTTGAGCACCAGCGTCTCCCCCGCGCGGACGGTCACCGTTCCCAGGTCCACCCACACCGGCTCGCCGTCGGCGCGGGTGACTTCGATGCGCACTGGGTGCTCGCCCGGGGCCAGCGTCATCCGCGCCACGGACACGCGGTCGGGGAGCAGCGACCAGCTGCGGGTGTCTGCGCGCTCCATTTGGTTGCTGGCCAGGTTGCTCAGCCGGCCGAGTATCCATCCCACCGCCTCGCCGCCCTGCTTCTCGCCCTTGGCTTCGACGGCGCGCGTGAGCATGAACTTGCCCGCGCCGCGAACCACCATCCTCATCAGCGCGGCCCGGCGCGCCTGCTCCCAGCGGGTGAGCATGGCGGCGGACAGGTCGCCCGTCACCGGCGCGTCCACCGCCTGGCCGCCCACCACCAGCCGCACGTCAGGCGCGGAGCACGACTCCAGGCGGTACACCGGCCACGACAGCTTCATGATGTAGGCGCCGTCCAGCGCATCGGCCACCTGCTGAAGGGCGTTCTCTTCCCATGCCTCGCCCCACTGCGCCTGGTCGGCCAGGTTGACGGCGGTGTGGATGAGCACGTTGGCCAGCGCCTCGGGGTCGCCCTCGGCCAGGCTGTCGGCCTCTTCGGCAAAGATGGGAACGTGGATGTCGGCATGGCCGCGGTGCGCCACCCATCCGTGCTCCACGAGGACGACGAGCTCGCCCGCCGCGCTGTCCGCCGCGGCGGTGGACAGCCGGTAGCGCGCCGCCGCCGAATCCGCCACCTGCGGCACACCCGTGCGCACCGCCGAGCGGTACAGCCACTCGCCCAGGTCGGGCGGGGCGGCCGCGCCCTCGCACTCGTCGAAGGCACGCTCGGCTTGGCGGAAGGAGACGAGCGCGTCGTTGTGCGCCCCCGCCCGCCCGAACGACAGGCCGGCCACGTACTGCACCAGCCCCTCGCCCGCGCAGGGGTCCGCCGCACCCGCGTCGCGCAGCCGGGCGAAGAACGCCCCCGCCCTCCGCGCCTCCACCGCCGCCCCCTCGGCCTGGCCCAGCGCCAGGTGGTTGAGCATGCGGTAGTACGGCACCATCGCGCGCTCGGCCGTGGGCGGCAGGTAGGCGATGGACGCATCGTTCACCAGCAGCGCGGCGGCGGTCTGCGACAGGCTCTGCGTGTAGCGCCGCTCGGCCTCGTCGTCGGCCCAGGCGAGCGCCTGGTTGCTTTCCTCGTACTTCCCGGCTTGGTGAAGCGCCACCGCCAGTTGAAGGTGCCGCACCAGCGGATCGCGGGGGGCGCCGCGCCCATGGAGCATTTCCACCGCGCTGTCCGCCGCGCCCGACATCACGTAGTGCCGCAGCCATGCGTCGCCCTCGCCCAGCGTCTGGCTGGCCAGGGGCGAGCCCTGGGGCAGCGTTTCGGGCGCGGGCCGGGCGGGGTAGCGGCTTCCCGGCGCGCACGCCGCCAGCGCCGCCGCGACGGCGGCGAAGGCGAGCGTGCGGCGGGCCCGGCGTGCGGTGTTCATCTGCCGCGCTCGAGAACGATGATGCGCTGGCGCGCCTCGATCATGGCGCCGGACAGGTGCGCGTACGCCTCGCCGTGGGCGCGGATGCGCTCCAGTTCCATCTGGTGAAGGAACAGCTGGTAGCGGATCTGCGCCTCGTACGGCCGCAGCGCCTTGTCGAGCGCGCGGGCGATCTTGAGCGTGGTCTCGGGATTCTCCGGGTCCACCAGGTCGGCGCGGTCGTAGCGGTCCAGCGCCTCGTAGAAGCGGCCGGCCAGCGCCATCTCGTCGCCCTCACGAAGCAGCGCGGCGGCGCGCGCCCGTGCTACGCCCTCGCTGGACGCGTCGGCGCGCGAGGCCACCAGGCGCAGCCCCTGCGGCTCGCGGTAGGCGTAGCTCCGCACCATGCCGTCTTCCAGCGTGACCATCGCCACGGGGGCGACCACGTCCGACGGGTTCACGCCGTCGCGGGCGGCGAGCGTCGTCACCCGCCCGCCGCCGCGCACGTCCCAGGCGGCCAGCGAGCTGCGGGTGGCGGCAAGCACCTGCTCGCGGGTCATCCCCACGGCAAGCTCGCCGCGGGTGATGGCGTCGCAGACCGCGCCCGAGCAGGTGGCCAGCGCGGCCTGGGCGTTCCGGTCGCTTTCCTGGGCGATTCGCTCGCGCTCGGCCTGGCCCTCGGCGCGGGCGTCGGCCACCACCTCGTCGGCGCGCGAGGGAACCACCTGGCCGTTGCGGTAGATGGGCCGCACGGGGTCCATCCGGGGGGCGCACGCGGCGGCGCCCAGCAGCAGGAGAATCCAGGGAGAATGCTTGATCATGGATCTGCCCTCATCAGCGGGGATCAAAGGCGGAAGCGCGGGCGCTCGACCATCTTCTTGATGCGGTGCTGCCCGGTCCACACCTTTTCGTTGGTCTCGATGTCCACCAGGGTGGCGTCTACCTGGTAGTACACCACGCGGCGTCCGCCTTCTCGGTCCTCGATGGACTGCACGTCGCCCTGCAGCATGAAGTTGGCGCCGCGCTCGCGGGCCAGCCGGGCGCGCGTGTCGGCCGTGGCGTTGTCCTGCTGGTCCTCCCGCTCGGCGCGCACCTCGCCGCGCTCGTCGGCGCTGGCCACCACCTGCACCTGGCCGCTGGACAGGTAGGCGCGCTCCAGGTCGCGCACGAAGGTGCCAACGGCGATGTGCTCCATGCTGGCGTTGCGCACGGTGCCTACGATTACGATGGGGCGGCGGCCGGCGTGGGCCTGCATGTAGCGCACGGCCCAGTCGCCGCCGCGGCTGGCGTCGAAGCTTTCGCGGATCAGCGCGTCGGCCACCAGGCGGCTGTCGGCGTCGTTCCAGCGTCCGCTGAGGTCGATCTGCTGCTCGGGGCTCACGCGGGTCACCTGCGTGGCGCAGCCGCCGAGCGCCATCAGGCCTGCCAGCGCCAGGGTGGCGAGAGGGCGGGCACGGGTCGTCATCATTGGGGTCTCCGCTCCGGGTTCTGCTCGGGATGCACGTTCTGGGGATGGACGGTAAGGAGTTCCACCCAGCTTCGTCGGAAGGCATTCCGCATACCTGCTTCAATCTAAAACGGAACCGATTGATGCGGAATGATTTAGATAGGCGCTTCCTCCATCCTCCCATCCCTCACTGTCCTCGCTGAGAGACAGCCGGGTGCGGTGCAGTGGACGGCTTCTACGGCGGGGGTCACGCGGAGGCGCGGAGGACGCGGAGAACTGCGGAGGGGCGTCCTGCGTTCCCTCCGCGGCTCATCTGTTTCTCCGCGCCTCCGCGTGAAATGCAGTTCAGTAGCCGGGAGGAATGCGCCGATGCCAGTCGGTGCGCCGCTGCAGCTCGCGGCCGATGGCGATCAGCTTGCCTTCCGTCCACGCCCGGCCCGTCAACGCGATGGAGGTGGGAAGGTTCTCGCGCCCGAATCCGTTGGGCATTGCAATTCCCGGAAGCCCCACCAGGTTGGCCGCGCCGCTGATGGGCTGCCCGCCCCAGGTGGCGTCCTTGTAGGCGTCGTCGAAGTTGCCCGTGGCCGGGAACGCCACCGTGTTCCACGTGGGATGCACCAGCGCGTCGAAGCGGCCCTCCACGAACAGCCGGTCCAGCGCCTCGCCCGCCGGCTTGCGGACGCGCATCGCCCGCAGGTAGTCCTTCGCCAGCACCACCTGCCCGGCGTACCCGCCCGTGCGGTCTTCCGGCGCCGTCAGCTCCTGCACGCGCCCGCTGGATACCAGCTCCTCGAAGATGCTGGCCGCCTCGGCGTCGATGATGATGGACGCAGCGGCGTTGTAGGGGATGTCGGGCAGCTCCACGTCGCGCACCAGCTCCGCGAAGCCTGACAGCACTTCAAGCGATGCGTCGAAGTTGCGGCGCACCTCGGGCTGCGAGCCCTCCGCGTTCCCCTTGAGCACGGCGATGCGCGGGCGCGCCGGAAGCCGGGTGTCCTGCGCCGCGCGGAAGGTGCGGTCCACCGTGCTCTCGTCGCGCGGGTCCAGACCGGCGATGGCCTGCAGCACCATGCCGCAGTCGTCGGCGGTGCGGCACATGGGGCCGATCTTGTCCATCGTCCACGACAGCGCCATCGCCCCGCGGCGGCTCACCCGGCCGTACGTGGGGCGCAGCCCGGTGACGCCCGACAGCGCGGCGGGGGCGAAGATGGAGCCCCACGTCTCACTGCCCAGCGCGAACGGCACCAGCGCCGCCGCCACCGCAGCGCCCGGGCCGGTTGACGATCCGCCACTCCAGTAGTCGCGGTTCCACGGCGTGCGCCCCGGCCCCGTGAACGACGCGTTCGCCTGCTCGTAGCCGAAGCCGCCGGCCAGCTCCACGCTCGCCAGCTTGGCCACCAGCACGGCGCCCGCCGCCTTGAGCTTTTCGACCACGGCCGCGTCGGGAAGGCGCTGCTCGCGGTAGGGCTGCGCGCCCCAGGAGGTGGGGTATCCCTCGGCGCCCATCAGGTCCTTGGCACCGTACGGCATTCCGTGCAGCGGCCCGCGGTAGCGCCCGGCGCGGATCTCGTCGCGCGCCTGGCGCGCCTCGGCCAGCGCGCGCTCGCGGGTGAGCGTCACCAGCGCGCCCAGGTCCGGCCCAAAGCGCTGAAGCCGGTCCATGTACGCCTCGGCCAGCTCCACCGGGTCCAGGCGCCGTGCGCCGATGCCGGCGGCCAGCTCCGCCAGCGGCAGGTACAGCGTTTCATCGGGGATCATCGCGGCGGCCCTCCCGCCACGCGGTAGACGAACGCGGGCTCGGCGGCGATCGGCAGCGGGTAGCGGCGCAGGCGCTCGGCCGTGTCCAGCCCGCCGGCGATGCTGCGGCCCACCTTGGCCATCTGCTCGTCGTTCATCCGGTCGCCGTACTGCACGCGGATGGCGTCCGTCAGCGCCCGGGCCAGCGGCGAGGGCTGCTTCTCGTCGTTGGTCCCCTGCGGCGCGGCGGAGGGGGTGGCGGCCTCGCCCGTCGGCGCCGGGGCGGGCGCGGGCGCCTCAGGCGGC
>NZ_DATBNB010000607.1 GCF_036554565.1 Longimicrobium sp.
ACCGAGATGCCGGGGCTCAAGCGCAACGACATCGAGATCGACGTCGAGAACAACGTCCTCACCATCCGCGGCGAAAAGCGCGAGGAGCGCACCGAGGGCGAGAAGGGCCGGTTCCACCTGGCCGAGCGCCGCTACGGCACCTTCACCCGCTCGTTCGTGCTGCCCCGCGACGTCGACAGCGACGCCATCCAGGCTACCTTCGAGGACGGCGTGCTCACCGTCGTCGTCCCCAAGAGCGAAAAGGCCCGCCGCCGCAAGATCCAGATCGGCGGCGAGGGCGGCCAGCAGCAGATCGGCGTGGAGACGGGCGAGCGCGAGACGCAGAACGCCTGATCCCGCATCTGCGGAATGACGAGGCCCGCCGTGGACGGTTCCACGGCGGGCCTCGCTGCGTCGGGCGTGCGGCGAAGGTCAGGTCTTCGCCTGCGGCTCCACGCGCGGCACGGTGCGCAGGTACATCCACATGGCGCGCAGCTCGTCGTCCGTCATCCTGCCGACCGCCTTCCACGGCATCTCGGGGCGGATGGCCGAGCCGTCCGGGCGCTTGCCCTCGCGCATCGCCCGGAACCAGTCGGCCTCGCTCCACGAGCCGATCGGCCCGCCGGGGGTGATGTTGGGCGTCGGCAGGCCATGGCCGGGGCCGCCCCCCAGGCTGGGTGTGTGGCACCCCACGCATCCGCCCACGCTCACCAGGTACTGCCCGTACTCGCGCGTAACGCCCTGCGGCGGAACCCGGCGGGTACGCGGCGCGTGGTCGATGATCTCGGCGGGCAGGGGAAGCTGGCGGGTGGCGAGCAGCACGTGCCCCAGCGGCCCCACCTTGGAGGGCGCGAGCTGCCGGTCCACCGGCGGCACGGAGCGCATGTAGGCGATGACGGCGGCCACGTCCTCGTCGCTCAGGTGCTGGAATTCGTCCGACGGCATGATGAGCAGGGCGCGCTTGTCGTGGCGCACGCCGTGGCGGATGGCTGCCTCCAGCTGCGCGTCGGTGTAGCGGGGGAGCACGCCCCCCTTGCCCGCGGTAAGGTTTGGGGCGATCAGCACGGCCATGGGCATGCCGTCGATGAATACCGTTCCCCCGAGGTCCTGGCCATGGCACTCGGTGCACTTGGAAACGGCGGTGGCCACGTGCCTGCCGCGCGCCACCTGCGCAGGGTCGCGCGTGATGTTCAGCGACGCCGCCGCGACGTTCCACCGCTGGTTGAGCCGCTTCTTGCTGGCGCCGTACGCCACGGCGAACGCCACCAGCAGCAGGACCACGAGCCCGCCGAGGCCAATGCCCAAACGCTTCATCCACTTCTTCATCGAGCGGTTTCCTCCGGAGGGTCCTGCGGGGTGGGATTGCCGGATGGCCGGCTGGGGGGATGCGGGAGCCGGGCGCGGGGGACTGCTGCGCCGGCGAAGGGCCAAGGGTAATCGTGTGTTCCGCCCAGGTCAAGAAAATTCTCACGGCCGAACCCGGACGAACATCGGACAGAGCGCGCGGCGCGGACACGGATCTCCGATGGCCCGCGCTCCGCGTCGTCAGGCCGCGCGCTGGCGCAGGCTCTCATACAGGTCGGTGTGGTTCAGCAGGTATGTGTATCGCCGCAAACGTGCACGTTTCCGTAGCCGAGAACGATAAGCCCCGCATCGAAGAGCGATGCAGGGCTTTCGGTTCTCCTTCACTGACGCGTTACCGGGCTAGTGCCGCCAAGCCGACGATTCTGCCGCGTCGGGAGTTACCAGACACGAGCCGAGGACACTCGCAAGCGATGTCCGACTCGGTAAGATGCCCTGGGTCCTGGCGCGCCGCCTCACGATCGTCAGAGCTTCAGGAGGAGGATATCCATTCCAATGCCGATTCCGTACCGAATGACGGAGCGGTGGGCAGGGTTTTCCTCCGCCCCAACGCTGCGAAGCGAGGGCATCAGCTGTCCACCGAGCAGCACATTCACGGGCCAGGTCCGCGTAAGGGCGAGGCTCGCGTACAGCCCCGGCGCGAACACCTGACGCACATTGGCATTTGGCTCGGATCGCACGTTCTGGGTGTTGTCTAGGCGGTAGCTGAGTAGTGCGCCCAGATCGATGAGGGGCATGAAGACGCCGAGGCCGCACACCTGCAGCACGCACTTCACGGAACTGGCGTCGGCCGCGCCAGTGAGATCGAACTGCCACTCGACGCCAATTGGGAGCGACGCACCCATCGCTAGTGCCGCTTCTTCCACCTCCTCCGGGTCGTCACCCTCCCGGATGACGCGCTCGAAGCCGGTGGCGAAGCCGGGGAACGCGGTGATGGACGCGCCACCCTCCCAGTAACGCTTACCTTGCCACCCGCCGACCGGCGAGGCAGCGGTCTCAAAAGCCGCCTGCACCTGCGCTCCATCCCGGGCCTCCGAAAGCGACGAGGCCAGCGCAGCAAGGGTCAGCATGGACGCGGGAACCTGGACGGTGCGCACGTCACGAAGCAGCACAGTGGTTCGCGACAAGGCCAGCCCGAAATCCCGCGACGTGATGGCTTCCAGGGCCCCCGAGACGGCACGCCAGCGCGTGTGGATGCTTTCCAGGTGCGCTGTTGCGCTCTTCGGCGCCAGGGCGCGGGCAACGTCCATCGCGCTCGTCACCGCGTCGAACGCGTTGCGCACCACCACCCCGGCGTCCGCCGGACGCGGATCCGCAGGGGCGGCGCGGGCTGCGATGCGCTCCAGCACGCGCACCGTCCCCACGGCTGCCTGCTCGAGCGCGGCCCCCTGGCCAAGATCGACTGGCACGTCCCCGGCCGAGGGCACCGCGCGGACCAGCAGCAGGCGTACGAACGCGCCGCGCTGCTCCTTGGGAACCTGCAACAGCGACCGTGAGGTGAGCAGGTACGGGTGCCGGGTGGGGTCCGCCGTGGGGGCATACCCCTGCGCCAGGTACGTTTCGGCGAGAGTGGCCAGCACGGTGAGGCCCTGCGAGACGCGCCGCCATTCCGGCGGCAGGTCCGGCCCCTGCGGCAGCGTGAATGAGCCCGCATCCCGCAAGATCTCGAAAACGGCATCCCCCTCCAGCAGTCGCGTCGCCATCGGTACCAGCGGCGCCACGGTCGCCACCCGCTGGGCGCACACGGCGCTGCGTACCGCGCCCGTGGGAGCCCGCACCGAGTCTGCGCCCGTGCTGGCGACCGAGTCTAGCGCTCCTGCTTGCCCGCGCCGACCGGCCCCGCCACTCCCGCGGCTCGCCCCGCGCCTGTCCGCCCCGGCCGCGGGCTCGGCGGGGCAGATGGCCACGGCTCCCCCTTTCAGCAGGTTCACCGGCAGCTGCACGAAATCGCCCCCCAGCGTTGCGCGCCAGGCCGTGAGGGGAATTCGCCCCACGTCCACCGCGTCGACCCGCTGGTCTGCGCGGGTGGAAAGCCCCTGCATCAGCGCCCACGTCTCCGGGAACCCGGCCCGCAGCAGGGGCTCGCTGCGGGCAAAGCCGTGCAGGTTCACGATGAACGAATTCACCGCCTCGCGGCGCATGCGGGCGATGATGAAGTCCGTGAGTTCCACCAGGAGGTTGGGCGAGCGGAGGTCGGAGCTGGCCGCCGCGGCCGCGGGTGGTGGCGCCACGACGGCCGAAACGGCGGCGCCGATCCGTGTGCCCTGCAGTGCCGCGACGGTTCGGGCTGGGATCCGGCTTGCCTCGTCGCGAAGGTCCGCCTGCAGCTTTGGGAGAAGCGCATCGAGTTGCTGCTGCGCCTGCTGCGCAAGGGTGGCCAGCCTGTCCCGCTCCGTTCCGCCCTGGCCGGTTTCCAGGACGCTCGCCTGGTGGCGGGCGGTCAGCGAATCCACCATGTGCTGCCACCGCGCAATCCGGGCGTCCAGCTCCCGGGCGGGAGTGGAGTCGGTTTTGATGACGGCGGTGTCTAGCTGGGCGCGCAGCCCCCTGGCCGTGGCCAGCGATTGCACTGCCGCCTGCACGTCCTCCGCAGCGCGCTCGGCTTCCTGAGCCTTGAGGCGCGCCCGCTCCGCCGCCGCATGCACGGCGGCCCGGGAGTCGCGCACGGCCTTGATTTGCACTGTCACGCTGTACAGCGTACCGCACGCTCCCCTGCGGTCACCCCGGCAAATCCGCTCCAGAGTCGTGGCGAACTGTTCGGCGGAAAGCTCCAGAACCGCCGGAGACGGATCTGCCCGGAGCTGCGCCACCGCTGTGTCCAGCGTGGGAACGGAATCGGCCAGTCGCAGCGCGCGCACGCGGGCCTGCTCGGCCGTGCGCAGAGCGTCGATGATCGACTGCGCGTCCGGCAGGTTTTGCCGCAAAGTGCCAAAATCATGAAGGGGCGCGCGGGCGAACGCGCGCGCGCACCGGGCCAGGCGATGCTGGCCAGCAGCATCACTCGAGATGTAGTGGATGAGGAACGCGTGCACGAACGCGCTGCTAGACATGCGCTCCAACTGGTCCAGCACCTCGATGGGCAGTGTGAGCTTCAGGCTCTCGGTGTCTGGGGCGAGGGCGCAGCCAACCTGCTCGTGCCAAGTCGGGGGGGGCTCCTGCGTAAGCGCCGGACGGGAGGAGAGGAGAAGAAGCGCGGTGATCAGGATCCGCACGCGAGTGCGCATGAAGTCTCCGGGTGCAGGCGTGGGCTCTTGAGGAGGGTGAAGCGAGTGGGGCGAGCGGAGACGTGGCCGACAGGGTGGTCCGTGCGCTCTTCACGGCACCGCCCGCCCCTCGTGTCGCGCTACCGCGCTTGGGAAAGCCGCTGCGACCATGACTGGACCTCGGTGCGGAACCGTTCCTGGAGAGGCGCGCAATCCGCCGGTAGATCCGTGCGCCGAAGTAGTTCCAGCAGGTTTTCGGGCTCAGTGATGGCCGCTCGCAGGGCGGGGCATCCGCCGCCCGCGATCAGTGCCGCGCCCACGGCGTCACGTGCCAGGTTCAACGGAATCCGGTTCGATCCCGCCGCGTCGCCCTCGTAGCGGTAGAAGTAGCCATTCATCAGGTTCGTGTTGCGGTGCGGCCACGGCGGCCGGCCGAACGAGGGGGTGCCGGAGTCGTTGAAGAGGTACAATCCCCCGTCGAGCACGGTCCAGAAGGAGGGCGCCGGGATCTTCATCATGGAGAACCAGCGCTCAGGCGAGATCAGCTGGCCCGGCGTGAGCGCGGCGTCCAGCACCAGATCGCCGCGGGAGGTCTTGAAATACAAGGCCACGTGATAGCCCCATTCTACCTTTTCGCCATACGGCACGGCCAGATTAAGTCCCAACTTCCCGGCAATGGCCGACGTGTAGCGGGCCGGGGGAAAGAGCCACACCTTGCCAGCCTTCGCCCGCACGGCCGCAGGCAGCAGCACATAGGCCGCGTGCGCCCGGTCATGACACCCACTGAACAGGTACGGTGAGAATTCCGGCAGGCTGCCGGCCGCCCGCAGCAGCAGCTCCGTTTCTGCTTCGCTCAACGGCTCGACGGAGTTCGCCGGCGGTGGGTACCCATTCATGTCACCGAGACTACTCCCGTCGACGTACACGACCGTGCTGGCGGACGGCCCAGAGCCCGCTAGAGTCGGCGCTCCAGGCCGGCCAGCCGAAGAGGTGCCTGCGCACCCGCCGAGGAGCAGCGCTGTCGCAACACAGGCGGAAACAAGAGAAGAGTGCATGCGGATCGGGAGTGAATGACAATATCTTGGAACTGAGTGCAGCCGATGGCGAAGCTGGACGCGGAGCGAATTACGGGTGCGGAAAAACGGGGTCGTCCGGACTGCCGTAGGACAGCCCAGCAGCTCACGGTCGTTCGAAATTGGTAGGGACCAACATGGCGTTCGATACCAGCCCCTGATACCACCTGCTACACGGCCCAGATTAGCGAATTCATTCTTCGGCTGCAAGTGGTGCGAATGCTCCGTCGTCCAGGACTCAGGGGTGCACGATCGACGCTCTCCCCCTTTGTTGCCGAGTCGCCACCCCCGCCTCCCGCCCGGGCCGGTAGCGCCGCACGGTCGCGCGCTCCACGTCCGCTTCGGTGAAGGCGACGGGCTTCATGCGGTTGGCGGCGAACATCGCGGCCTGGTCGTCGTGGTGCGGCGAGCCGGGCTTGCTGCTCTCGCCGTACGCCAGCACGCTGTAGGCGCGCACTGGATTCGTGAACTCGACGGCGAGCACCCATCCGTCGCCGCCGACGACGGTGCGCGTTCCGTCCGGCTCCTCGCGAAAGTTCAGCACGCGGAAGCATCCCAGGAACCCGCTGCATCCGCCGACGGGCACGTCCACGGAGCCGTGGCGCACGCGGTGGACGGTGCCCCACGCCACGTCCGCGCTCCCGTACTTCCGCTGCACCTCCGCGGCGGCCCAGGCGAACGCTTCCACCGCGCGCGCCGGGTCGCCCAGGCCGCGGGGCGTCGCCAGGGGCTCGGCGGCGGTCCACGCCCGCGCGAAGAGTGCCGCGGCCGGCACGGGAAAGCCCACCGAGGCGGCGCTGGGCGGCGCCTGCGGTCCGGTGCGCACGTACCGCCACCACCACGTTTCGAAGAGCACGCCGCCACGGCTTTCCGCCGCCGCCGTGTTGTCCCAGCGCTCCAGCACGGCCGCCGCCTGCGCGACCTCCGGCGTGGGCGGGGCGGCGCGCACGGCCCGCAGCAAGTCGTCCTTCACGCGGTCGGCCAGGATCATCCGCATGCTGTGCTTGGCGGCCACCACGTCTTCCAGCGAAAACTTGCGATCGTTGTGAAGCAGCTCCAGCGAGTGCTGGCTGCGCAGGCGCAGCTCCGCTCCGCCGGGAAAGTAGGCGGGATAGTCCTCGCGCCGCAGCGGCTGGTGCAGGTTGGTCAGGTACGGCGGATCGTTCTCATTGCGCACGTATCCGCCGCGCGGATTGAGCACCTGCGGAAGCGAGTCGAACCCGACCACGCGCGTCCACACGTCCGTGCTCCGGCTGGCGGGAATTGCCGCGGTGTCGCCGCCGGAGGGGTGCGGCAGGGCCGGGTGGGTGGCGTTCCACACGTAGTAGATGTTCCCGTCGCGGTCCGCGTAGGTGAGGTTGGAGGTCACTCGCGCCCGCATCCGCAGGGCGTTCGTCCATTCGGTGCGGTTGCGTGCCCGCATCATCTTCAGGAACTGCTCGCCCCCGCGGAACTCGTCCTCCCCGGCGGCCCGCACCACGTAGATTCTTCCGCCGCCGCGGTGGATAACGGGCCCCAGCGGCGTCGTCCAGCGTTCGCGCGTCACCGTGCCCACGCCGGGGCCGTTGGCGAACTCCACCGTTTCCGTCTCGCGCCGCAGGGGGACGGAGCCGCCGTCGAACAGGTAGTGGTCCGGACGGGCGGGATCCACCTCCAGCGCGTAGATCTCTTCCAGGTCCGGCGCGTTGTTCGTCGTCGCCCAGCCCAGGTACGTGTTGAAGCCGCCGACGAGGACGATGGGCCCGCCCAGCCGGAAGTCGCCGTAGAAATCCAGCTGCCCGGGCACCGTCACGTGCGCCTCGTAGTAGCCGGCCGACCACGCCAGGTGCGGGTTGCGCAGCAGGATGGCGCGCCCGGACCGGGTGCGGCTGGGCGCCAGGGCCCACGCGTTGGAGCCGTCCTCCGCGCCCGGTGCCTGCGGGTCGCCCTCCGCCCCGGGCTGCGCGGCCCCGCCCCGCGGCGGCTCGCCGCGCACGCGGTTCAGGAAGCGCCGCACGTCGGGGCCGCCCCCGCCCATCCCCTGCGCGTGCACGTCGTGGCCGCTGAAGGTGGGCGTTACCCACGCGGGAAACTCGGATCGATGGAGCTCCACGTAGCGGTTCACCCCGGCGGCGAACCCGTCGTACATGTCGCGCGTGTCGGCTTCCAGGAGGGGATAGCTGGCAACCGCCCGCCGGTGTACGGGGCGCAAATCGAAGTCCGAGTCCAGGCTGTCGGCCCCGTAGCGCAGGGCCAGCTCGCCCCGCGCGCGCACCAGCCCCTGGACGATGCGCATTCCATGGTCTTCCAGCTGCACCCACCCCAGCCCGAAGCCCGCGGCGCGGAAGTTCTCCGCCCGGATGTGCGGCACGCCATACGCCGTGCGGCGGATCTCCACCTGGTCCGCCAGGCCGGCCTGCGCGGCCGCGGCGGGTGCGTAGGCGGCGAGCACGAAGGCGGTCAGCGCCCATCGCGGCGTGGAAGGCGTCATCGATTGGTCCTCGGGAGCGTGAGATGGCGTCGGGACGTGCATCTTGTGCATCGCCACACGCTTCCGCAATGTCACGTGTTTTCCCGCCGCGCCCCGTACCCGTGCCGGGGCCGATCCGTCGGCTCGCTGCCCCCTTCTTCCTGGAACCACGTAATGTCCTTCGGCACGATCACTCGCCGACTCCTGGCCGGCGCGGCGCTTCTCGCGGCCCTTCCGCTTGACGCGCAGGGCGGGTACGACCTCATCATCCGCAACGGGCGGGTGCTGGACGGCAGCGGCAATCCCTGGTACCGCGCGGACGTCGCCATCCGCGGCGACCGCATCGTGGCTGTCGGAGACCTTTCCGGACAGCGCGCGGCACGGGAGATCGACGCGGCGGGATTGTACGTGGCGCCCGGCTTCATCGACGTGCACACCCATGCGGGCGAGGGGCTGGCGACGGCGGCGCTCAGCCACGGGCAGCCGCTGCTGGCGCAGGGGATCACCACGGTGCTGGTGAACCCCGACGGGGGCGGGGCGACGGACATGGCCCGCCAGCGCGCGGAGATGCAGTCGCACGGCATCGGCGTGAACGTCGCGCAGATGGTGCCGCACGGCTCGGTGCGGTCGCGGGTGATGGGGATGGCCGACCGCGCGCCCACGGCGGCCGAGATGGACCAGATGCGGGCGCTGGTGCGGGCCGGGATGGAGGAGGGTGCGTTCGGCCTGTCGACGGGGCCCTGGTACGCCCCGGGAAGCTTCGCGAAAACCGAGGAGCTGATCGACCTGTCGCGGATCGTGGCCGGGTACGGGGGCGCCTATTCCAGCCACATCCGCGACGAGGCGGACTACAACGTGGGGCTGGTGGCGGCGGTGGACGAGGTGATCCGCATCGGGCGCGAGGCACGGCTTCGCGTGGTGGCCACGCACCTCAAGGCGCTGGGGCCGCGGGTGTGGGGCTACTCCGGCGCGCTCGTCAGCCGCATCGACCGGGCGCGCGCCGAGGGCGTGGAGGTGTTCGCGGACCAGTATCCCTACACCGCGTCCGCCACCTCGCTGAGCGGCGCGCTGGTGCCGAGGTGGGCGCTGGCGGGGGGCGACACGGCCCTGCAGCGGCGCATCGCCGACCCCGCGGAGCGCGCCCGGCTGCGGGTGGAGGTGCTCGACAACCTGGACCGGCGCGGCGGCGCGGACCGCATCCAGTTCCGCCGCCACCGCGCGGACCCCACGATTGAGGGCAGGACGCTGCTGTGGGTGGCGCAGCGCGGCGGGGTGGAGCCGGTGGACGCGGTGCTGGAGCTGCTGCGCACCGGCAACCCGGGCGTGGTGTCGTTCAACATGCTGGATGCCGACGTGGACCTGCTGATGCGGCAGCCGTGGATGATGACCTCGTCCGACGGCGACCTGGTGCCGATGGGCGAGGGCGTGCCCCATCCACGCTCGTACGGCACCTATCCGCGCAAGATCCGCGAGTACGTGGTGGAGCGCGGGGTGATGGACCTGGCCGCCGCCATCCGCAGCATGACCTCGCTTCCGGCGACGGTGTTCCGCATTCCCGACCGCGGCACGCTGCGCGAGGGTGCCGTGGCGGACGTGGTGGTCTTCGACCTGGCCCGCGTGAACGACCCCGCCACGTTCAGCGATCCCCACAAGCTGGCGGAGGGGATGGTGCACGTGCTGGTGAACGGCCGCCCGGCGGCGGACCAGGGCCGCTTCTCATCCCAATTGCACGGGCGGGTGCTCGCGCTGCCGCGGCGGGTGGGCGATAGCCGCTGACGGCCGGATCTCAGCCGTTGCAGGCGCAGCCGGAGCCCTTGGTGCAGGTGCGGTTCTTGGCGATGCACGTGTCGCCGCACGCCTTGCCCTCCTTGCACACCTTGCAGCAACTGGTGCCGGAGCCGGGGTCGGTGGGTGACAGGTCGCAGGCCGTGACCAGCGGAGCGGAGCTGGCAAGCACCAGCATGGCCGAGAGGGGGATGGCCGCGCGCAGGCGGCGGAGCATCGGCGGGCGGCTCACGCCCGCCGCCTGGCGCGAAGGGCGCGCGGCGGTGAGCCAGGGGAGCTGGACGAATCTGCGCATGGGATGAACGTGGGTGGATCGAACGCCGCCTTCCGGGCGGCACGGTGCCGCGCCTCGTCGCACGTCGTTGATTCAGTCGGGCGGCCGGGCGGCTTTTCTCGGTACCCTGAGGAATGGGGTGGCCGCGGCCCTGCACGGGCGAATGAATTCGCTGCAACGACCACACGAAGTTCGCCTTCGCGGACTGGCTTGCCTGGAGGCCCCTTTGGGCATCGTGCGCGACCATGCTAGACGGTTTGGTGCGCTTGGGGGTCAAGATGATGCCGTCGCGCTTCGCCTGGGAACGCACCGGTTTGATTCGACGCCCCGAGTTGGTGTGTACCCCCTCTCCCACGCTGTTTGTGGGAGAGGGTGGACGAGCATAAGCGAGGACGGGTGAGGGCCCCACGGCAGCCGAGGCGTCGGATACGGTGACCGCTGCCGCACGGGTGAACGCGCCCGCATGGGAACCGAAGTCCCAAATCGTTGTACCGGATGATGTTGCGCCGCGGCCCGCACGTACGGCCGCGGCTTCTGTTTGGGGAGGCGATGATGACGACGACCAACAACGATTACCTGGTGCGCGCCACCGCGCTGAACGAGCGCGTGCGCGCCTTCGCACTGAACGCCACCGGCGTGGTGAACGAGCTTCAGCGCCGCCACGACACCTACCCGGCCGTCACCGCCGCCCTGGGGCGCACGGCCATGGGCGCCCTGCTGCTCTCGGCGTCGGCGCTCAAGGAAGAGGAGCACGCGCTTACCGTGGACGTGCGCGGCAACGGGCCGGTGCGCCGCATCCTGGTTACCGCCAACGGCCGCGGCGAGGTGCGCGGGTTCGTCGGCAACCCGCACGCGCACGCCGACCACCACGCGAGCGGCAAGCTGAACGTGGCGGGTGTGGTGGGCACCGACGGCTACGTGTCGGTGACGCGCGACCTGGGAATGCGCGAAACCTACCAGGGGATGGTGGAGCTGCTCTCCGGCGAGATCGGCGAAGACCTGGCGTACTACATGTACAAGAGCGAGCAGACGCCGTCGGCCGTAGGCATCGGCGTGTTCGTGAACCCCGACCTGACGGTGGACGCGGCGGGCGGATACATGGTGCAGCTGCTTCCCGGCCTTTCGGACGAGGAGATCGTGGAGATCGAGCAGCGCGCGGCGGCGCTTCCGCATCCCACCACCATGATCCGCCAGGGCACCACCCCCGAGCAGATTCTGGAGATGCTCTTTCCCGAGGGCTACACCTTCGGCGACCGCTACCCCATCTCATTCAACTGCCCCTGCTCGCGGCAGCGGTTCGAGGGCGCCATCGTAAGCCTGGGCAGCGACGAGATCCAGCGGATCATCGACGAAGAAGACCAGCCCTATACCGAGGTGGTGTGCCACTTCTGCAACGAGGCGTACCACTTTTCGACGATTGAGATGCAGGGCATTCTCGATCGGTCCCGCGACTGATCCTCAGTGCCGAAATG
>NZ_DATBNB010000608.1 GCF_036554565.1 Longimicrobium sp.
TGTGGCTCCACGCGCGGTCCGTACCGGGCTCGCACGTGGTGCTGCGGTGGAGCGACCCCGGCGCGCCGCCGGCCCGCGACCTGGAAGAGGCGGCGGTGCTGGCGGCATGGTACAGCAAGGCGCGCTCGTCGGGCACGGTGGCGGTGGACTGGACGCGCCGGCGCTACGTCCGCAAGCCGCGCGGCGCGCCGCCGGGCCGCGTGTCGCTGATCCAGGCCAAGACGATCTTCGTGGAACCCGACGCCGCGGTAGAAGAACGCCTCCGCGTCACCTGACGACGAGTGCGTGAGTGCGTGAGTGTGAGTGCGTTAATGTCATCCCGAGGAGCGGCCACGCCGAAACCAGCCGCTACACCGACGACCGCAGCGACCGAGGGATCCGCCACACACCACGCCCCACGCACCGACGCATCCGACCCACCGAACCCAGTCCGCGCAGGCGAACTTCGTGACGTTCCAGCCGCGGTTTCAACCGCCTTTGCGAGGCTCGGGACGCGCTTCATCCTCGGCCGTCTCACCGGACGCTTGCCTTGGTCGGAATGCGCCCACCGTCGGCGATTCGACGCGCCATTGCGGGTTCGGCGCGCCCGCGCAGTTAGCTCCGCGCATCCACAATCCGAGACGACACCGAGGCCTCGGCTACCGTGACCGCTGCCGCGCCCCGGCTGAAAGGCATCCGCGGTTAGATCCTTCGGCCCGCGTGGTCTGGATCGCGGGCAGGTTCGGCGCACCTGGGCCTCAGGATGACAAACGTTTGCGCGCCAACGGTTTGAATGTGCAACCGCCCTGGTGTGTACCCCCTCTCCCACGCTGTTTGTGGGAGAGGGTGGCACGCGTGTCAGCGCGGCCGGGTGAGGGCCCCACGGCAGCCGAGGCCTCCGCTACCGTGACCGCTGCCGCGCCCGGCTGAAAAGCGTCCGCGGTTAGATCCTTCGGCCCGCGTGGTCTTGGGCACGGGCAGGTTCGGCGCGCCTGGGCCTCAGGATGACAGGACTTTGTGGCTCTCGACGAATCGCCATCCGCACTTTCGCACTTTTGCACTTTCGCACTTTCGCACTTTCGCACTCTCGCATCAAAAAAACCGGCCGCCGGGGCATCCCCCGGCGGCCGGCTCTCGCATCCAGCCCGAACGATCAGGGCCCGACCACGCTGGGCGGCTGCTGCATCTCCTGCTCCTGCTGCGGCTTCTGCCGCAGGCGCGGCGTCTGGCCGTAGTTGTAGCTGAACGTCAGGTACGCGGCGCGCCCGCCGAAGCGGCGCTCGCTGAACTGGTCGTACAGCGGCGCGTGGGTGCTCATCGAGAAGCCCATCCGGTTGAGCGGGTCCTGCACGCGCAGCGACAGGCTGGCGCGCTCGCCCATCAGCTTCTGGCGCACGGAGAAGCTCGACATCACCATGCTCCCCATCCGCCCCTGCTCCACGTCCATCGGCGCGCGGTAGAACAGCATTCCCTGCACGTCCAGCCGCGGCGTGACCTGGTAGGTGCCGCTCATGCGCGCCGACCAGCCGATGGCGTCGCTGGAAAGCTCCTCGCCCAGGCTGCCCGCGTCCGTCACCGTGCGGAAGGCGCTGAAGCTGGCGAAGCCGTTCACCTTGCCGCGGCGCACCGAGGTGTTCAGGTCCAGCCCGTACGAGTCGTTGGTATCCAGGTTCCGGAAGCTCACCAGCAGCGTGTCGCCGCGCACCTCGCGGATGCGGCGGATGGCGTTCTCGGTGCGGCGGAAGAACGGCGTCACCTGCACCGAGCCGGTGCCGAACGAGTGCTGGTAGCCCATCTCCAGCGCGTGCGTGTACTCCGGCTCCAGGTCGGGGTTGCCGGTAAAGCGGTTGCGCGGGTCTTCGTTGAACGAGAACGGGTTCAGCATGCGCGTGTCGGGGCGCTGGATGCGCCGCGAGTAGCTGAGGCGCACCTGCCGCTGCTCGTCCAGGTTCAGCGCCACCAGGCCGCTGGGAAACCAGCTCCAGTAGTCCTTGGGATAGCTTTCGCCCGTGCCCAGGCTGAAGTCGCGGCTGGTGTACTCGCCGCGCAGCCCCGCCTGCGTCTGCACGCTCCCGAAGCCGCGGCTGAGCACGGCGTAGCCCGCGTTCACGTTCTCGTCGTAGTCGAAGGCGCTGGTGCCTAGGGTGTACCACCCGCCGTCGTCGGACGAGCGCAGCATCGACTGCTCGTTGTCGAGCATCCGCAGCGTGCCCTTGTAGCCCGTTTCCAGCTTGAAGCCCGCCAGCGGACGCGTGTAGTCGGCCTGCAGCGTCAGGTTGCGGGTGACGGCCTCGTTCTCCTGGCCGCTGCGCGGGTTGATGGCGGCGGCCCCGTTCAGCAGCGTCTCGTCCGTGACGCTCGACATCTCGTTCTGCGAGCGGTTGAAGCGCAGCTCGGCGCTGAGCTCGTTCTGCTGAGGCTGCACCGTGTGCTTGAACGAGAGCGAGCCGTCCGCCGTGAAGTCGCTGTTCTCGTTGTCCGTCACCCCGCGCGTTTCCTGGACGATCCCTCCCGACGCGCTGCGGCGGACGTACCGGTTGTCGGCGTCGGCGTCGAAGGCGCCGCGGCTCAGGAGCACGCTGGACGACAGCACGTCACGCGCGCCCAGGCGCAGGTCGGCGCTGCCGTTGAACAGGTGCGACTGCATGTTGAACTCGCCGCCGTTCCGCTGGTCGGTGATGTAGTCCAGCTGGCGGCTGATGGAATCGGCGTACGCGGAGATGGTGTTGAAGCCGCGGTTCTGGCGCTCGTCGCGGCGCAGGCCGTAGTTGCCGAACAGTGTCAGCGCGCCGGCCTGGTATCCCACGTTGCCCGAGCCGTTGAAGCGGCCGCCGGTGCCCACGCCCGCCTGCAGGCCGTAGCTGAGCCCCAGGTCGGCGTTCTGCTTGAGCACGATGTTCACGATCCCCGCCATCCCCTCGGGCTCGTACTTGGCCGAGGGATTGGGGATCACCTCCACGTTCTCCACCACGTTGGCGGGCAGCTGCTGCAGGAAGGCCGCGAGCTGGTCGCCGCGCATGGGGGTGGGGCGGCCGTTCACCTGCACGGCCACGTTCTGGTTGCCGCGCAGGCTCACGCGGCCCTCCTGGTCCACCTCTACCGCGGGAATGTTGCGGAGCACGTCCACCGCGCTGCCGCCCGCCGTGGGCAGATCCGCCGCGCGGTAGGTGTTGCGGTCGGCGGCCATGCCCGTGGTCTGCCGCTCGGCCGAAACGGTGACGCCTTCCAGCAGCAGCGCGCCCTCGTTCATGCGGATGGTGCCCAGGTTGGCCTCGCGGGCCTGCGGCGACACGGCCACGACGGCGCTGGTCGCGGTGGCGAAGCCCAGCGAGCTCACCTTCACGAAGTACGAACCCGGCCGTAGCCCATCCACGCGAAAGGCCCCGTTGCCGCGGGTGACGGCGCCGGTCACCAGGGTGCTGTCCGCCGCGCTCCACACGGCCACCTGCGCCGAGCCCAGCGGCTTGCCGGCCGGGTCGGTGACCGTGCCCAGGAGCACGCCGCCCTGCTGCTGGCCGGGGGCGCCTCCGGGCCGCATGCCTCCGGGGGCGCCGCCGGCGGGGGGCGGCCCCGCGGGCCGGGTCTGCGCGGCTGCAGGCACCGCCGCCAGGGCCAGGGCCAAAAGGGATCTACCAAGCGCGTTCATATGTCCGTCGTCCGATGGCGAAGTTTTTCGATCGTGCGTGCGTCCTACAGGTGAATAGACCCCCGCCGCACCCGGATCGTTGGCTCCGCCCCATCCGCGTCCATCCTTTGTCCAACGCACGCAACCCGTTGGCGCACAAGCACAAAGCTCCGGAACCACGTGGATTCCGGAGCATTAGGCTTTGATGAAGCCGTTGTCGTTCCCCCCCGGACCACGGGGGATCACGCGGAGGCGCGGAGGTCGCGGAGGGAAACGACGAAGGGGCTCCTGCAGTTCTCCGCGTTCTCCGCGCCTCCGCGTGAGACCGTTCCGCTCAGCCGATCACACCGAACGCGTGCGGCGCTCCCAGATGTAGTAGACGGGAATGCCCAGCAGCACCAGGATCAGCCCGGAGAAGGAGTACACGGGCTTGGCCACCAGCAGGATGGCCGCAACGGCAAACGCAGAGAACGCGTACAGCGCCGGTACCACGGGGTAGCCGAAGGCCTTGTACGGCCGCGGCAGGTCCGGCTGCTTCCGCCGCAACGAAAACAGGGCGAACATCGTCAGCACGTAAAAGAGCAGCGCCGCGAAGATCACGTAGTCCAGCAGCTGCCCGTAGGTGCCCGTCAGCGTCAGCAGCGCCGTCCACACCCCCTGCGCCACCAGCGCCCACGCGGGAACGCCGTTGCGGTTCAGGTCGCCCGCGCGGGCAAAGAACAGCCCGTCGCGCGCCATGGCGAAGTACACGCGCGCCCCGGCCAGGATCAGCCCGTTGATGCAGCCGAAGGTGCTCACCAGGATGGCGCCCGCCATCAGGTACTGCCCCACCGGGCCGAACATGTGCTCCAGCGCCAGGGTGCCCACCCGCTCCTGCGGCGCGGTCTTGATCTCGTTCAGCGACAGCACCGACAGGTACGCCAGGTTGGCCAGCACGTACAGCACCGTCACCAGCCCCGTCCCCAGCGCCAGCGCCAGCGGCAGGTTGCGCTCCGGCTGCCGCACCTCGGCCGCCGCGAAGGTCACGTTGTTCCACGCGTCCGACGAGAAGAGCGACCCCACCATGGCGCTGCCGAACGCCGTCACGATCAGGGGGATGGCGATGCCCATCACCGACACCGGCGTGCCCCCGGGGGAGCCCTGCCAGAAGTTGCCGAAGTTCTCGGCGATGGCGCCGGCGTTGCGGCCCAGGGTGATGCCCAGCAGGATCAGCGCGGCCAGCGCGCCGGTCTTGGCGATGGTGAACGAGGTCTGGATCCACTTGGCCTCGCGGAGCCCCCGCAGGTTCACCCAGGTGAGCAGCGCGATGATCACGATCCCCACCAGCCGCTGGTTGCTGAGCCCCAGGTCGATGGCGCCGCCCGGCATCTGGATTCCCTTGATGCCCGCGAAAACGTCGGGAGACACCGCGGGAAAGAAGACGCCCAGGAACTTGCTGAAGGCCACCGCCACGGCGGCGATCGTCCCCGTCTGGATGACCATGAACAGCGTCCATCCGTACAGGAACCCGGGCATGCGCCCCAGGCCCTCGCGCAGGAACACGTACTGCCCGCCCGCGTGGGGCATGGCCGCCGCCAGCTCGCCGTAGCTCAGCGCCGCGGCCAGCGTCATCAGCCCCGACGCGACCCACACCGCGATCAGCCCGCCGGCCGAGCCCATGTTGCGGGCGATGTCGGCCGACACGATGAAGATGCCCGAGCCGATCATGGAGCCCGCCACCAGCATCACGGCGTCCAGCAGCGAAAGCCCCTGGCGCAGCCCCGCGTCTTCGGGCGCCCGCCTGGCCGGGGGCACCGTCGTTTCCATCGTGCTCATGTGTGTCGGAGTGCGGGTGGAACGGCAGGAAAAAAGGCCCGGCGGGGGAATCTCTCCCCGCCGGGCCTTTCGTGCAACTGTCGCGGTCAGCGTGCCTGGGTGACCGGCGCCTGGACGGCGGCGGCCACGGCCGGCGCCTCCACCGGCGCGCGCACCTGGGCCTCGCCCTCCAGGCCGGCCGGCGCGCTCACCGCGATGTGCGGCGCGATGACCAGCGAAACGATGGACATCAGCTTGATCAGGATGTTCATCGACGGGCCGGAGGTGTCCTTGAAGGGGTCGCCCACGGTGTCGCCGGTGACGGCGGCCTTGTGCTCGTTGCTCCCCTTGTAGTACACCTTGCCGTCGATGGTGGCGCCCTTCTCGAACGACTTCTTGGCGTTGTCCCACGCGCCGCCGGCGTTGGACTGGAACATCGCCATCAGCACGCCCGACACGGTGACGCCCGCCAGCAGGCCGCCCAGCACCTCGGGCCCCATGGTGAAGCCCACGATCACCGGCACGATGAGCGCGATGGCGCCCGGCACGATCATCTCGCGGATGGCGGCCTGGGTGCTGATGGCCACGCAGCGGCCGTACTCCGGCTGGCCGGTGCCTTCCATGATGCCGGGGATCTCGCGGAACTGGCGGCGAACCTCCTGCACCATGGCCATGGCCGCGCGTCCCACCGCGGCGATGGCGAGCGACGAGAAGATGAACGGGATCATGGCGCCCACGAACAGGCCGGCCAGCACCCGCGCGTTGGAGATGTCGATGACGTCGATCCCCGAGATGCCCATGAAGGCGGCGAAGAGCGCCAGCGACGTGAGCGCGGCCGAGGCGATGGCGAAGCCCTTGCCCGTGGCCGCCGTGGTGTTGCCCACCGCGTCCAGGATGTCGGTGCGCTCGCGCACCTCCTTGGGAAGCTCGCTCATCTCGGCGATGCCGCCCGCGTTGTCGGCGATGGGGCCGAAGGCGTCGATGGCCAGCTGCATGGCCGTCGTCGCCATCATCCCCGCCGCGGCGATGGCCACGCCGTACAGCCCCGCGAACTCGTAGCTGGCGATGATGCCGCCCGCCAGGACGAGGATGGGAAGCGTCGTCGACTCCATCCCCACCGCCAGGCCGCCGATCACGTTGGTGGCGTGGCCGGTGGACGACTGGTTGACGATGGACTGCACCGGGCGGCGGCCCATGGCCGTGTAGTACTCGGTGATCACGCTCATCAGCGCGCCCACCAGCAGCCCCACCGCCACCGCGCCGAACACGCCCATGGGGGTGAACGCCTCGGAGTTGGCGCGCTCCATCTGCATGGACGCGGGAAGCATCCACCGGATCACGAAGAACGAGCCCACGCCGGTGAGCGCGATGGAGGCCCAGTTGCCCAGGTTCAGCGCGCCCTGCACGCTGCCGTTCTCCTTGACCCGCACCATGAGGATGCCGGCGAGCGAGAAGAGGATGCCCAGCCCGGCGATGACCATCGGCAGCAGGATGGGGCTCATTCCCCCGAACTCGTCGCCGGTGGCGATCACCTCGCGGCCCAGCACCATGGTGGCCAGGATGGTGGCCACGTAGCTGCCGAACAGGTCGGCGCCCATGCCCGCCACGTCGCCCACGTTGTCGCCCACGTTGTCGGCGATGGTGGCCGGGTTGCGCGGGTCGTCCTCGGGAATCCCCGCCTCTACCTTGCCCACCAGGTCGGCGCCCACGTCGGCCGCCTTGGTGTAGATGCCGCCGCCCACGCGGGCGAACAGCGCGATGCTCTCGGCGCCCAGCGAAAAGCCGGTGAGCACCTCGAGCGCGCGCTCCATCTCGGGCCCGTTGGCCGAGGCGCCATCCACGAACATCCCGTAGAACAGGATGAACAGGCCGCCCAGCCCCAGCACCGCCAGGCCGGCCACGCCCATGCCCATCACCGACCCGCCGGCGAACGACACGTCGAGGGCCCTGGACAGGCTGGTGCGCGCCGCCTGGGCCGTCCGCACGTTGGCCTTGGTGGCGATGGTCATGCCGATCCAGCCGGCCAGCGCCGAGAACAGGGCGCCCACCAGGAAGGCGCCGATGATCAGCGGGTGCGAGCGCTCGTCGGTGAGGCCCAGGTAGCCCAGGAACAGGGACGCGAGCACCGCGAAGATCACCAGCACGCGGTACTCCGCGAACAGGAATGCGCGCGCACCGTCGGCGATGTGGCCGGCGATGGTGCTCATGCGCTCGTTGCCCGCATCCTGCCGCGTAACCCAGGCGGAGCGCCAGAAGGTGTACAGCAGGGCCAGCAGCCCGAAGGCGGGGATGGCGTAAGCGATCGGTTGCATGCGAAAGGTGTTGAAAGCAATGACAAAAGGACGCGCCCGCGCCGTCCCGCCCCGAGGGCGGCGACGCGAGCACGGAACCTACGGGCGCCGTCGCGCGCGATAGGATCGCGCAAAGCGCCCCGAAACGCAAGCGGCACGGACCGCGAGCTTCATCCGTGCCGCCCGCCGTCCGTTCCCCCAAGCGGCCCTCCAGCTCAGGCCGGGGCTGGCTCCGGGGGCCCGGCGATGGTGATCACCTCGTCGGCGCTCAGGTCGGGCGGCGGCGCCTCGGGGTGAAAGTCGTTCTCCCAGCGCGCCATCACCACCGTCGCCAGGCAGTTGCCCACCAGGTTCACCGTGGTGCGCGCCATGTCCATCAGCTCGTCGACCCCCAGGATCAGCGCCACCGCCTCCAGCGGCAGCCCGAAGCTGGCCAGCGTTCCCGACAGGATCACCAGCGAGGCGCGGGGAACGGCCGCCACCCCTTTGCTGGTGAGCATCAGGGTGAGCATCATCACCATCTGCTCGCTGAACGACATGTGGATGCCCGCGGCCTGGGCGGCGAACACCGAGGCCATCGCCAGGTACAGCGTGGTGCCGTCCAGGTTGAACGAGTAGCCCGTGGGCATCACGAAGGCCACGATGCGCCGCGGCACCCCGATGGCTTCCATGGCCTGCATGGCGCGCGGGAGCGCGGCCTCGGACGACGTGGTGCTGAAGGCGATCAGCGCCGGGTCCTTCACCGCCCGGATGAAGCGCTTGACGGGCACCTTGGCGATCAGCGCCACGGGGAGCAGCACCAGCAGGCCGAAGACGACCAGGGCGCCGTACAGCGTAAGGATCAGCTTGCCCAGGTTCCACAGGATGCCCAGGCCGCTGTGCCCCACCGTCACCGCGATGGCCGCCCCGATGCCGATGGGCGCGTACTTCATCACGATGCCGGTGAACTTGAACATCACCTCCGACAGCCCCTCCAGCGTCCACAGCATCATCTCCTTGGGGCGCCCGCGCACCTGCGAGAGCGCCACCGCGAAGAGGATGGACCAGAACACGATCTGCAGCACCTCGTTCTTGGTCATCGCCTCCACGATGGAAGTGGGCACCACGTGCTCCAGGAACCCGCCCACCGTGAGCCCCTGCGCCGTCTGCCCCATCTCCTGGGCCTTGCTGGCGTCGGCGCCGGCCAGCACCACGCCCACGCCCGGCCTGGTGAGGTTCACCGCCGCCAGGCCGATGAACAGCGCCAGGGTGGTGACGATCTCGAAGTAGATGAGCGACTTGAGCGCCAGGCGGCCCACGCGCTTCATGTCGTCGCCGTGCCCGGCGATGCCCATGACCAGCGTGGCGAAGATGATGGGCGCGATGATCGACTTGATCATGCGCAGGAAGATGTTCGACAGCGGCTTCAGCTGCTGCGAGGCTTCAGGGAACGCCCACCCGACCAGCGTGCCGATGACCATCGACAGCAGGATCATCTGGGTGAGGGACGGACGCTTCAGTTTCGCCATCGGGGGTACGGCAGGGGTGGCTTCGCGGGGGCGCCGCGGGCGGATTCAGGAAACTCTGGCCGGGTACGAAGGCGCCAAACATGCCCCCTCGGCCGCGTGCCGTCAACCGGGTGGGGCGACGGAAGCCGCGGCAACGAAGGCGTCAGTTGCGGCCGGGCGGGGGGTCGGCATGGCGCGCCACTTCGCGGGGACGCACCACCTCTACCTCGCCCCGGCCCGTGGAGCCGCCGGTGAGCGCCGCCACCGCCATGCCGTCGAAGGTGACCATGGCCACGCAGAGCGCCCCCGCCTCGCGCAGGCGGCGCTCGGCCGGGCAGTGATACGGGGCGACGACGTAGCGGCCGTGCAGCAGGAACACGCCCGAAACGGGGAGGGTTCCCTTGGCCCACGAGATGTCGCCGGCGCGGTCTTCGTAGTGGCTGGGAAACTCGTCCTGGTCCAGCAGGTCGCTTCGCATTCGGTGGTTCTCGGCGGATTTTCCGGTGCGCGCCCGGCTCGCGGCGCGCTCGCGTGGTGGTACGCCGCAGGCGGGCGGGTGTGCCCGGGGAAGTGCGTGAGTGCGGGAGTGCGGGAGTGCGGGAGTGCGGGAGTCGCCGCGGACGGTCTCCGTTCCCGGAAGAGGACACCGGCACCAGCTGGAGGGGACGCGACAGGGTGCTCCAGGGGCTCCCGCGCCGCGTTCCGCACGGTTTCGTGCACGTCGCAAGGGGCGTGTGGCTCGGTCTCCGCCCGGCCCCGAGAGCCCGGATGTGCGGAGATTCCCATTCGGGAACGCGCATCGTTCCCAAACGGTAACGCAGACCCTCTCCCGAGGCTTGAAAAAACGGGATAAGTCGTTTATTATCAAGCACCTGCACAACATGCGACCCTCGGCACGGGCGTTGCCCTTACACAGGCCAGCCAGCCTCGAATCGACCGGCCGTGATTCATCGGACGGATCTGAACGTCGCGGGACGCACATTCAACCTCTCAGGAGCCACAAATGGAGAAGCTCAGCCTGGCCGCGGCCGCTCTCCTTATCGCCGCCGCTCCCTCCATGGCCCATGCCCAGGCCGAAGGCCAGATCAACGCCAGCGCCACCATCGGCCAGGTGCTCGCCTTCGACAACACCACGGCCAAGGCCATCTCGTTCGGCACGCTGACGCCCGACCAGACCGCCGCCGTGTCGGCCGCCGGATACATTCCGCTGAAGCACAACGTGGCCGTGCAGATCTGGTTCAACGCCCTGCCCAGCCTGAGCGACGGCACCGCCACGCTCACGACCACGTACGCGTGCTCGGTTTCGGCCACGACCACCGCCGGCACCTTCGGCACCTGCCCCACGGCGCAGTCCGACGTTTCGGCGATCTCGTCGCAGTTCTACCAGACCACCACCGGCGGCGTGGCCACCAACTACGTGCACGTGCGCGCCACGCTGGGCCAGACGGTGATCAACAACGCGGCGCCCGGCCTGTACTCGGCCACGGTCGAGGTGCGCGCGGCCAAGTCGACCATCTGAAGCGGATGGCGCGGCGCCCCCGGCTGAGCATGCGTGCGCGGGGAGGCATCGGCCTCCTTGCGCTCGCGCTTGCCGCGGGGCTGCCGGGCACCATTGCGGCGCAGGCCGCGGCGTCCCCGGAGGTCGTTCTCCTGCGGGGACGCCAGCTCGTTTTCGGATCCCTGATCCCCGGCGTCCCGGAGCGCGTTTCCGTGACGGATGCCGGGCGGCGGGCGGAGCTGGTGATCGAGGGCTCGGGAACGGTGGAGCTCATGCTGCTGCTTCCCCCCGAGCTGCAGTCGCCCGACGGCGGCCGCATTCCCCTGCGGTTCGCCTTGGGCGACGCCGCGGTGCTGGGCCCCGGCTCGGTCGAGGCCTCGCCCTTCGATCCCCACCGCGCCGTTACCATCACCCTGCACCCCGAGCGCGGGCCCACGCGCATCCTTCTCGGCGGCACGGCTGTCGCGGGAGACGGGCACCTGGGCGGCAGCTACTCGGCCACCATCTCGGTGGCGATCGTGCAGACGGTCAGTTGAGCGGGATCCCAGCAAGGTGGTACCCATGACGAACGGACAGGCGATGCGGAGCGGACGGATCAAGGCGATGGTGAGCGGGCTGGTGCTTCTGCTGGCGGCGTGCTGGGCCACGCCGGCCGCGGCGGTGTCGGTGAGCCCCATCGCCCTGTACCTGGACCAGACCACCCGCACCGGCACGCTCACCCTGTACAACTCGGGGGCGCTTCCGGAAGAGGTGGAGATCGGCTTCGCCTTCGGCTACCCCGTGTCAGACTCGGCGGGCAACGTGAGCGTGCCCCTGTTCGACACCGCCGCGGCGGGCGAGCCGTCGGCCGTGGAGTGGATGCGCGCCTTTCCCCGGCGCCTGCGCCTGGAGGCGGGGCAGCGGCAGGTGGTGCGCGTGATGGCGCAGCCCCCCGCGGGGCTGGCCAACGGCGAGTACTGGGCGCGGGTGCTGGTGCGCTCGCGCGGCGGACAGCCGCCCATCGAGCAGACGCAGGGGGCGGTGACCCTCCAGTTGAACGTGGAGACGGTGGTCGTCGCCGCGGCGGTGTACCGCAACGGGCCCGTCACCACCTCCGTCGGCGTGCAGGCCCCCGTGGCCGTGCGCACCCCGGAAGGCGTACGGCTGCAGCTGGACCTTGCCCGCGAGGGGAGCGCGGCGTACCTGGGACGCATCCGGGCCGAGCTGCTGGCTCCCGGCGGCGACGTCGTGGCCGAGGCGAGCGACGAGGTCGCCGTCTATCACCAGATGCGGCGCCGCCTGGTCATTCCCTTCACTGGGACGCTGGGCGCCGGATACCGGGTGCGCTACACGGTAGAAACGGAGCGGCCGGATCTGCCGCCCGGCGGCGTGCTGAAGGCCCCGAACGTGTCCGCGACCATTCCCGTGAGCTGACCGAGCCGAATGCGCCTGCGTGCCGCCCTCCTGCTGCTCTGTGCAGCCGCCCTGGCCTTGCCGGGGCGGCTGTCCGCGCAGTCGACGGGGCAGCTGCAGGCCACCCTGTTCCTGCTGGAGAAGCCCCTTTCCGCCACGGGCACCCGCACCCTGCAGTTCGGCGTCGTCGTTCCCGGAGTGGCGGCGACGGTGCAGCCGCGCACGCCGCAGTCGGGCGAGTGGCGCCTGGGGGGCGTGCAGGGCAAGCGCTTCATCGACATCAGCTTCGCGCTTCCCGCGGCGCTGGTGAGCGCCGACGGCACCACGCTTCCCATCAGCTTCAACGGCGTGTACGCCGGGGCGTGCGAGATCTACAACGGGGCGTGCGACGCCCGCACGTTCGAGACGTGGAACCCCACCACGACCCTCTTCCCCACCGCGTACCGCCTGCTGGCCGAGCGCTTCCAGCCGGGGCGCCTGCGCTACAACACCGACCAGATCTCCATCTACATCGGCGGACGGGTTACGCCCTCCGCCACGCAGCGGCCGGGGGTGTACACCGCCACGGTCACCGTCTACGCCGTCCCCTCCAAGAACTGACGCCTCCATGCTCCCCCTGCGGTTGCGGGGCGGATGCCGGGGCCCGGTGCTTTCGCTCGTCCTCGCGTTCTCCCTTCTCCTTACAGCGCGTGTAGCGGCCCAGGAACTCCCCTCCGGATACGAGCAGGGGCTTTTCGAGGTGCGCCTGGGCAGCCTGCCGGCCGCCACCCTGACGGTGGTGGTCAACCACCAGGGCCGCCTGCTGCTGCCCCTGCGCCCGGTTCTGGAGCTGGGGGGCACGCCCATGGAGCGCGACGCCTCCGGCAACACCATCCGCGTGAGCGCGGTGGCCGAGGCGCCGCCCGCCGTGCTGGACGTGGCCGGCGCGCGCGTGCTGGCCGCCGACACGCTGGCGCTGGCGCCCGGCGACCTGGTGCAGGCCGGGGGCGAGGTGTACCTGGCCGTCCCCGCGCTGGCGCTGCTGCTGGGTGCGGAAGCCCAGGTGGACTGGGAGGCGCTGGCCGTTGCCATCACCCGGGGCGTACCCTTCGCCGCCGAGACGCGGCGCGAGGTGGAAAGCCGCCGCGCCGCCGAGCTGCGCCACCAGGGGGGCGAGGTGGGGCTGGCGGGCGACACCGTGTCGTACCGGGCCGTCAGCGGTGCGGGCGTGGTGGACTGGGCGGTTTCCGGCCGGGTGGGGAGCGAGCCGTCGCCGCCCTCGCTGCGGCTGGGCTCGGGGTTCAGCCTGGTGGGGGGCATGCTCACCCTGCGCGGCACCGTGGCGGCGGACTCGGGTGCGGCGGGGCTGGTGGACCCCGCCGTGGCCTACCACCGCGTCTTTCCGCGCGGCCGCTTCGTCCGCCAGCTTCACCTGGGCGACCACCTGAGCGGGGGGCTGCGCGCGCGGTCGCTGCGGGGAATCACCATCGGCAACGCACCGTTCCTGCGGCGCACCCGCTTCGACCAGGTGCTGCTTTCGCCCGAGCTTCCGCCCGGGTGGCAGTACGAGGTGTACCAGGGCGGCCGCCTGGTGGGGTTCTCGGACGCCACCGCCGAACGGCCGGTGAGCGTGCCGCTGGAGTACGGGAGCACCCCCGTGCAGGTGAAGATGTACGGGCCGGCGGGCGAGATCCGCGAATCGAGCGTGATCTACTCCGTTCCCGTGACGCAGCTTCCGCGCGGCGTCAACGAGTACGCGGCGGGGGTGGGCGCCTGTCCGCGCGGGGAGTGCACCTTGGCGGGGTACCTGGACCTGCGCCGCGGAGTGACGCGCACCCTTACCGTGGCGGGCGGCTTCGAGTACGAGCAGCCCGCCGACTCCGCCGGGCCCGTGCTGAGCCCGTTCGGCGCGGTGAGCGCGCTGCTGCGGCCGGGCACCAGCGCCGAGGTGCAGGCGCTGCTCGGCTCGTTCGTGCGCGGCTCGCTTCAGCACGTGGCGGCGGGCGGGGTGGCGCACGCCACGGCCGGCATCGTCTACCCGGGCTCGGGGCAGTTCTCCTTTGCGCCGCTGGCCAGCCCGCGCTGGCAGGCCGGCGGCGGGTTCAGCCGCTCGAACGTGCGCGCCGGCCCGGTGCGCGCCTATGCGCTGAACGGCCGCGCCGAGGGAACGCAGGAGGCGGGGCTGGACCGGGTGCGCGTGTCGGCCCTGGCCGCGCTGCGGTCCGCGCGGCTGGAGGCGGGCTACGAGTCGGGGCTCCCCGGCTCGCCGGGGGTCATTTTCCTGACGCCCAGCGTTTCGCTGCCGCGCTTCGTCCCGCGCTGGCTGCGCGGCTCGGGGCTCAGCGGCAGCCTGGCCTTCGCCGAGGGCCAGCTGCGGCAGGCAGGGCTCAACACCTCGCTGCAGACGGGGCCCACGTCGTTCGCCACGCTGGCCATGCAGTGGCTCCCCGCCCCGAACGGAATGGCGGTGTACCTGACCTTCGCGCGCCGGCTGGGCTTCGCCAACGTGCAGACCCAGGCCGCCTCGCTGCGCAACCAGGTGCAGGGCTCGTGGTCCGCCGAGGGGAGCGTGGCGTACGGCGGCCGGGGCGGCGTGCTCGCCCTTCCCTACCGCGGAACGGGGATGGCGGGGGTGGGTGGGCGGGTGTTCTACGACCTGGACGGCAACGGGGTGTTCAACGTCGGCGACCGGCCTCTCCCGGGCGCAACCGTGAGGATCGGGTCCGTGAGCGTGAAGTCGGGGGCGGACGGCACCTATCGCACCTGGTCGGTGCTGCCCTTCGAGGCGGCGCAGGTGGCGCTCGACACGCTGTCGCTGGACGAGGCGGGATGGGTGCCGGTCGCCCGCGGCGTGGAGCTTCGGCCGGCGCCGCACGTTTTCGCGGCGGTAGACATTCCGCTGGTGCAGACGCGCGAGCTGGCCGGCCAGCTGCTTCCCGGCCCCGAGGTTCCCACCGTCGCGGGGGTGACGCTGGAACTCATCAGCCGCGAGACGGCGGACGTGCAGCGCGTATCCACGTTCAGCGACGGCGAGTTCTACGTGAGCCGCGTGCGGCCGGGCACGTACGAGATCCGCGTTGCCGAATCGTCGCTGCGCGCCCTGAACGCGGCCGCCGATCCGAATCCCCTCGTCATCGTGGTTCCCGCCTCCGGCGACGTGCTGGTGCAGGCGCCGCCCATTACCCTGCGCAAGATCCGCTGACGACGTCCGCATCCGCTGCCCCGGCCCTGAGAACAACAATCACGCAGAGGACGCGGAGGGGAACTGAGAGGACGCAGAGGGGGCGGTAGCTTCCCTCTGCGTCCTCTCCGTTTTCTCTGCGTCCTCTGCGTGATGCTTTTCCTCTTACGGACCGCCACGACGGCGCGGCGACGCCCGCTGCACCGTGCAGAATTGGCTGTACGAAAATCGAACGCCTGCGGCCAAGTAGTTGCACGGAGGCCACTTACATTTCAATCGTCCTCGAACCGCACACGACACCGCCCGCGCAAGCATCGCCTAAGTGCCTCTATGACAAGAACTTAGCCCACGTGGCATCTCGGCTCGCGGCTCGCATTGGAGGGAAGGAGCAAAACGCTTCTTTCTCCGTGGATGCCAGCCGTGAAGATCGCACTCGTCGCCGCCCTGATCTCGACCGCCCTGAGCGCCGCGCCTGCCCTGGCGCAGGGGGCGATCCACGCGAGCGCGACCATCCTGCCGCGGCAGGGCGTGGAGATGGGTGCGGGTGTCGCAACGGAGGTGCGCAACGGCGCGCTCGGCGTCTCGGTCGGCATCGCGAACAAGGGAACGAGCAGCTACGTCGTTCAGGTCGCGAGGGAGAACGACTCCGCCGCGCCGAACGCCAGCGTAGTCATCCGCGGCGGAGAGAACCGCGAGTTCCGCTTCCGCCGTCCGGCTGCTGCCGGGCCGGGGCGCATCACGTACGTCATCTCTCCCATGATCTGAGAGAGTCCCACACGGAGGTCTCGGAGGGCACCTCCGTTCTTCCGTGCCCTCCGATGCCCTCCGTGCCCTCCGCGCCCTCCGCGCCGGGACTCCCGGACGACCGAGCGCGAGGCCTTACATCTCTGTTACTGTCCCGAGCTCTCACCCAGGTCGACGAGAAGCTCGTCCAGCTGCTCGAACGTCTCGACCATTGCGTCGGCTGCTCCGGTACCAGCAGCATCGAGCGCTTCCTTGGTAGGATAGCTCTCGTGCAGGACCACCAGCGTTCTGCCATCCGTTTCCTTGAAGGTCACCGTGGTGACAGACCCGCCCTCACCGTCTTCTTCATTGGTCCACACGAGGCGCGAATACGGCTCCACTTCCACATACGTGCCGAAGAACGCGGCGGGCTCGGCGGCACCGATGTCGAACTCCAATCGGTATTTGCCGCCGACACGGGCATCCACCTCGCAGGACAGCAGGGTCATTCCCATCGACCTGGGCACCCACCAGCGCCTGAGCAGCTCGGCCCTGGTAAATGCCTCGAAGACGATGCGCGCCGGGCCGTTGATGGTCCGCGTGACCACCACCTCGCGGTCCGACGTCCGTTCCACCGTGGTGCGGTTCTTCACGGGGCCGGGCCTGCTCTCGATTCCTGCGTTCATCGCGCTTCTCCCTTTCGTGTGAGTTCCTCGACGACCCTGTCCAACTCGTCGAAGCGTTCGTCCCACCGCTGGCGGTAGCTCTCGAGCCACGCCGCTTCCTCCTCCAGTTGGCGAGGGCCAAGCTGGCACATCCGCACCCGCCCGATCTTCTTCGTGGCGACGAGCCCCGCCTGCTCCAGAACGCCCACGTGCTTCTTCATGCCCGTGAGCGTCATGTGGAACTTCCCGGCGAGGTCCGTGATCGAAGCGTCGGCTCGTGCGAGCTGCTCCAGAACGCCGCGCCGCGTGGGGTCCGAGAGCGCGGCGAACGAAGTATCGAGTCGGGTCGCAAGATACTGAACCATATGGTACAGTATTTAACGCAGGCGCTCAGGGGATGCAAGGGGTAGCCGCGAAGCAGGACGCGCCTTGGGACGATGAACGAAAGCGGGCGGAACCTCGAAAGGTCCCGCCCGCCTCGATATCTCCAAACGACGTGCCGGGTTCAGCGATACTCGATGGCGCTGTGCGACGCGTCGGAGTAGATGTGCTGCGACAGCCAGTCCGCCAGCTTCACGAACATCCGCTCGTCCTTGCGGATGAAGTGGCACGCGCCGCTCACCACCTCGTCGGGAACGTTGTTCGGCGTCGCCGCGCTCACGAATACCGTCGGCACCTCGGCGAAGCTGGGGATCGCACGCACCTCGCGGCAGCTCTGGAAGCCGTCGCGGCCGGGCATGTCAACGTCCAGCAGGAGCCCCTGGACGCCGCTGCCGCCCTGTGCGGCCCACGACACCAGCTCGTCGCCGGAGGCAAAGCGCAGCACGCGGTAGCCCTGGTGCTCCAGCCACGCGGACATCAGCTCCGCGTGGAGCTCGTCGTCGTCGGCGAGCGCGAGGGTCGGTTGGTCTTGCATCATAGCAGGATACGGCGAGTTCATGGGCCGCATGGAGAGCAAGGATCGTCCCAGACACGCCACCTCTGGGCAAACGCACCTCCTTCAACCACTTAGGCCCACCAAACACCTGTGTCCGCTCCGTTCGGGCGTTCCCGGTGGGGAACACGCGCGCCCGAATGGGAACGCCCGCTCCGGAACGGACACCTCACCCGTCACCGCGCGGACACTTCGTCGCGCAGCCTGGCCACCAGCGCATCCACCTCGGGACCGCCGCCGCGGGTGCGCACCGCCTCCTCGGCGGCGTCGCCCAGGCGCGACAGTTCGCCGAACCCGTACCCCGCCGCGGCCCCGCGCAGCTTGTGGAGCTCGCGGCGCAGCGCCTCCTGGTCACCCGCCGCGGCATGGCGCTCGATGGCCGCCAGGCGGTCGTGCAGCCCCGCGCGGAACCGGGCGCGCAGGGGAGCGAGGAAATCGTCTTCGTCCGCGGGGGCCTCGGGCGGCGCGGGGGCGCGTGCGAGCGCCTCGTCCACGTAGGCCACCAGCACGTCGGCCTCCACCGGCTTCACCACCTTGCCGTCGAACCCCGCGGGGTTGGGGTCGGCGAGGGCGCCCGCGGTGAACGCCAGCACGGGAACGGATTCCAGCGCGGTGAATCCGCGCATCTCCGCCAGCGCCTCGGCGCCCCCGCGGCCCACCAGGTGAAGGTCCAGCAGCACCAGCCGTGGATGCGCCTGCGCCAGGCGCGCGCCGACGCCGGGGGAGCCGTCATCCGCCACCGCGTGGTACCCGGCGCGGCGCAGGACGATGGTGGCGTACGCGCGGATGTCGGCGTCGTCGTCCACCACGGCCACCATCTCGCCCCGGGTGCGCGCGACGGCCGCCGTGGGCGCGCCCACCTCGGCGGCCGTTTCGCCCGCGGCGGCGGCGGGGAGGGAGATCCAGAAGGTGCTTCCGTGGCCGGGGATGGAGCTCACCCCCACGCTGCCGCCCATCGCCTCGGTGAGCATGCGCGAAAGCGCCAGCCCCAGGCCGGCGCCGCGCACCCGCAGCCCGGGCGGGTTCACCCGCGAAAACTCCTTGAACAGCCGCAGCTGGTTGGCCTTGGAGATTCCCGGGCCGCGGTCGCTCACCTCCACCCGCACCTCGCCGGCGCCGTCCGTCACGCGGACCGCCACCTCGCCCCCCTCGGGCGAGTACTTGACGGCGTTCTCCAGCAGGTTGAAGAGCACCTGCCGCAGCCGCCCCGCGTCGGCCAGGGCCGCGCGCGCGGCGCGGTCGTCCATGCGAAAGACGATGCCGCGGGCGAAGGCCTGCGGCTCCAGCGCGGTGATCACCGCCTCGGCCACCTCGGCGGCGCGCACGGGGGTGAGCGTAACCTCCAGCGCCCCCGCCTCTACCTTGCTGATGTTCAGCAGGTCGTCTACCACGTGCAGCAGGTGGCGCGCATTGCGCAGCACCACGTCCAGGTACTCGGCGCGCACCGCCGGGTCCATCTCCTCGCCCTCGCTTTCCAGCAGCGACGCGAAACCGATGATGGAGCTGAGGGGGGTGCGGAACTCGTGGCTGACGTGGCGGATGAAGCGGCTCTTGTGCGCGCTGGAGCGCTCCGCCTCGTCCAGCCGGGCGCGGAGGGCGGCGGCCTCCGCCTGGCTCGCGGCCAGCTCCTGGCGTAGGCGCGCGGCGCTCTCGCCCGGCGGCTTGCGCGGTGGCGCCACTACTCCCTCCCGGCCAGCAGGCCGTGCTGCTTGCGGCGCTGCCACAGCACCTTGCGCGACACCCCCAGCCGGTCGGCGGCCTCCTGCACGTTGCCGCCCACCTCGCGCAGCGTTTCTTCGATGTAGCGTGCCTCCACCTCGTCCAGCGTCAGCCCGCGGGGGATCACCACCCCCTCCACCGGCGCGGCGACGGCCACCGGCGTGTTGGCCAGCTCCACGATGCGCAGCGTGGGGCCCGACGAAAAGATCATCGAACGCTCGATGATGTTGCGCAGCTCGCGCGCGTTCCCCGGCCAGTCGTAGCGCGTGAGCCGGTCTACCCCGTCGGCGTCGATCTCGGGAACCGGCTTGGCGAAGTACTCGGCCGCGCGCTTCACGAAGTGGTTGGCGATCTCGGGGATGTCGGAGCGGATGGCCCGCAACGGGGGCAGCATCTGCGACGCCACGTTCAGCCGGTAGTACAGGTCTTCGCGAAAGGTCCCCCGCCCCACCTCGGCGCTCAGGTCGGCGTTGGTGGCGGCGACCACGCGCAGGGTGACCGTCTGCTCGCGGGTGCTGCCGATGCGGCGGAACGAGCGGCTTTCCAGGAACGAGAGCAGCTTGGTCTGCAGCTCGGGCGCCATCGTGCCGATTTCGTCCAGGAACAGCGTGCCGCCGTCCGCCACCTCCACGAGGCCCTTCTTGGCCTGCTTGGCGTCGGTGAACGCGCCCTTCTCGTAGCCGAACAGCTCCGCCTCGAGCAGCCCGGCCGGCAGCGCCGCGCAGTTCACCTCCACGAAGCGGTAGCCGGCCGCCTTGCTGGCCGCGTGGATGCCGCGGGCCACCAGGTTCTTGCCCGTCCCCGACTCGCCCAGCAGCAGCGCCGACACCTGCGGCACCGAGCCGACGCTGGCGATGAACTCGCGCACCTGCTGCATCAGCGGGTGGCGGCCGATGATGGCGTGCGGATCGAACTTGGCCTGCGTGAAGCTCTGGAGCAGCTGCTCCTTGGGCGCCTGCTCCATCGCGCGGGCGATGCGCGTTTCCAGCGAGCGCGGGTCGATGGGCTTGGTGGTGAAGTCCGAGGCCCCGGCCTGCAGCGCGCGCTCGGCGTCGCCCTCCGTGCCCCGCGCGGTGGCGATGATCACGGGAAGGCCGCGGTTCAGCTCGCGCACGCGCCGGACGAAGGTGATCCCGTCCATCCCGGGCATCACCAGGTCGCACACCACCGCGTCGGGCGGATCGGAGCGGATTTCCTCCAGCGCGCTCTCCGCCCGCGTGAAGCCCTTGGTGACGAAGCGGCGCCCGCGCTCGATCTGCGCGGTCACCAGCGCCACCTGGTCGGGGTCGTCGTCGATGATGAAGACGGTGGGATTCATGGGGGCAGTGCGTGAGTGCGGAAGTGCGTGAGTGCGTGAGTGCGGACGGCGCCTACTCCGGTTCCTTCCGCTCCCAGCGGTTGGCGTCGCGCACCTGGTACTTCGCCAGGGTGCGGCGGGCGGCCTCGCTCAGGTCGATGTCCAGCTGGTTGGCCAGGACCACGATTACGAACAGGATGTCGCCCAGTTCCAGCGCGATGTCGCCCTCGGGCTCGTCGTGCTTCTTGGTCTTGGGGCCGAACTGGTGGTTGATCTCCCGCGCCAGCTCGCCCACCTCTTCCGTCAGCCGCGCCAGGTTCACCAGCGGCGGAAAGTACCCCTCCTTGAACTGCGAGATGTACGCGTCTACCTGCTGCTGGATTTCGCGGAGATCCATGCGCTTTCGTCCGTCCGGTGTCGGGAGATGCAGCAACCTAGGCGTGTTCCCAAATGGAAACAAGGGATGGGCACGCCGATCCGGCTGCAGGCCCGACTGGTTTACACGCGAAGCACCCCCGCGCCCTCGGCGCGGGGGTGCTTCTGCCTTCACCGCCGCGCGTGCGTCAGATGCGGGCGTGCTCAGGGATGGCGGTGAAGCGCACCGACGCCTGCGCGCCCAGCGCCTGCGCCATCGGCGTGACCATCGCGCCCAGGATCTGCGGGTTGCCACCCGGCGACGAGATCGTCGCGCTGAGCGTCCCCTGGTCGTCGAAGGTCACGTTGCTCGTCCACCCGCTCTGCTGGCTGGAATCGTAGAACGGCCAGAAGCCGCCGGACGAGGCCTCCTGGAACTCCTGCTGGTCGCTGGAGGAGTACGCCGCGTTGGAGGTGATGGTGATGGTGATGCCGTCCACGATCACCAGCCCACTCGTCACGCGCTGCAGGTTGCCGTTGGGGCCGAAGGTGGTGGCCCAGGTAGGCGGCGTGTTGTTCCAGACCGTGTTGTCCT